>JAEVZQ010000486.1 GCA_023392135.1 Pseudomonadota bacterium
TCGCGGCGGCAGCCAGACCACAGAGCACACCGATGGAGATTCGCCTGTTTGCCCGAATGATAGCTCGCTCACTCAGATCGTCGGCTCCTGCGGAGCAAAAATGGCGCGCAGCCGTTCGACTGCGCGCGCCCGGCAACAGTCAGGCCTGCCCGGCCGCAGCCGAGATCATCACCTCCTCGGAGAAGTGCTCGCCTCCGGACTCGGCAATGAACCGCTTCAAGCCCCTTACGAAATCGATCAGCTCCAATTGCACCAGAGTTGCGGTTACGGAGTCGTTGCTGCAGAGCCGGTGCATCGTGTTCATAGCAGCCTCGCTCGTGTAGCCCCAGATGGTCTTGAATCTTGCCCTGGCCCCGTCCTCTTCACCGGCGATCCTGTATGTACCGCCGTAGCGAACGCCCTTGAGCTCCAGATCGCCCGCCATGCGCGTTTCGCTGAGAAGGATCTCGCGCGTGGCGAGCCAGCCGGTGAAGTCGTCAGGGCTCGTTACACGATAGCGCCATGACACCACGACCGGCGAGATCATCACGCGCTTCTTCAGCAACTCCTCAGCGTGTGCGCCGAGCATGTACGGATTGAAAGGAACGCTGAGGCCTGTGCGCACTTGAAAATCGACTGGTTCGGCAGCTGGACTGGCCGCTGTTGGCCGCCCCTTCATGAAGTCAGCGAACGGCACGCTCAGCCCTGTTCTCACCTGAAAATTCACGGGCTCGCCGCTCGGCTTCGACTCCAGCTCGCAACCAGCCATATGGTTGGCGAACGGCACGCTCAAGCCGGTACGAACCTGCCAGTTGACGCTCTCCAGCGCCGGGGCTTCTGCCGAGCGGCTTTCTCTCAAAGTCTCCGACAGCCTTTCGCGAAGTGACATGCTCTCCTCCAACTGTGTTTGGAATGCCAACCTGTTGCGTTCACGGGCGCTAACTGCGCCTCTTGTATCAGCCGTTACGCAGTCACTCGGCTACGCTGATGATGTTCCGGCTCAGGAGCTCGTCAAAGCCCACGTGAAACTGAGCTTGCGCCCTATCCCGGCCGACCTTCGGCCCGAGCGTCGCGACGTAGTCGGCCTCGATCTGCTGAAAGGGGCGGCCGTCGCAGAGCTCGACGATGAACCAGGCGCTCGTGTTCAGGTCATAGATTTCCGGCTCGTCCGGCGTGAACACGTAGCAGCGCCCCCACTCCTCGAACCGTCTTAGCACCACATTATCAGTCTTCGCGTAGCAGCCGTTTCGGGAGAGCACGGAGGTCCACTCCTTCGTTGTTGTGCACGCAGTAGGGATCGGGGGCCGTCCAGCGGCCGTGGAAGGCATACGCAGTCGCGCGGCAGCCGCCGAACGTGCCCTGTGTGGCCGAGCATTCGGGGCAGGCATTTTCGACCGTGTTGGAGCGCAGCTCCTGATAGAGCGGGTGATTCCAGGTCTCGACGAAGGGTGTGTCGAGAACGCTGCCGTAATTGACGTACTCGCGCAGGTACGGGCAGCCGATGGAGTCGCCTTGCGGGCTCACTGCAGCATTCTGCCAGCAGCAGTTTCCGTCCCGTGGATGCCAGGACTGCATGAGCTGAATGCCGGGCGGCACTTTGAGGCCATGCAGCGCACGCATCATCTCGTCGAGGGAGAGCGAAAGCTCAGCCCAATTCCGCTTGGCTCGTCCCAGCGGGTAAAGCCGCAAAACGCCGACCTGATCGCAGCCGAGCTCCACCGCGAGATCGAGATAGCGCTGCAGATGCTCGTGATTTTTCCGCGAGAGAATGCCGAGAATGGTGACCTTGATACCGGCAGCACGCGCGTTTCGTATTCCTTCAACAGCAGCCTCGTAGCTGCCCGGCTGCCCTGTCAGCTCGTCCTGCACTTCGGGGATCGCAGCGAAGAGGTCCACATAGAGCCGCCCGACCCCGAGCTTCTTCAGGCGATCTGCACGCGTCTTGTCGATCAGCGTGGCATGCGTCCTGATCGCAATATAGAGGCGGCGACTGCAGTGGGCGAGAATCTCCTCGAAATCCGGCCTGTGGAACGGCTCGCCGCCTTCGAAGAAAACGTGCAGGAACTCTTCCGCTACGAGCTGGTCTATGAATGCCTTCCACTGCTCGGTCGTGAGCTCGGGACGCTTGCTCGAGCCGCAGTCCGCGTAGCAGAGCTTGCAATCCATGCTACAAGTTTGATTGACGCAGATTGTCAGCTTGAATGGTTTCTCGAGCTTCGGAACGCGTCTGGGCTCATGTGCATCGTCGATTCGGACCAGCTCGTTCACGCTGTCATCTCCTTCAAAATCGGCGCGATGTTCACGGGGCCGAAGCCAAAGCGCGGGCTCCAGGCATTCCGCTGACCGATCAGCAGGTCCGCACACTGGTGCGATTGGACGGCTCTTCCCAATGTGAGGCATTGCATCAGGAGTGCGATTGCACCGGATGTCAGCGCGGCGGCAGCACTCGTGCCGCTCGTTTCGGTGAAACCTGCCGTTTTCGAGCGTGCACCCCAGATGCGATGCGCCGGTGCGCAGATCAGGTTCGCAAGCTTGCTGCTGTCGGCCCACGGTAGCGGGCCGAGGCTCGATGGCGGAAAGGGCACGGGATCGCGGTCCGTGCGATGGTGATCGTAGCCCGCAGCTACGATCGCGCCCTCGGCTGCAGCAAGGCTCGAGAGGGTACTTTCTGCATGGGCCGGATAGAGCGTCGAGCGATTCGCGAGGCCGTCGTCACGCTCGACCCACGCTTGAATGTGTGCCGGATGGTTTTCAGGTGCGCGGCACCGGATCTCTAGGGATAGCTCATTTGAACATTCCCGCCAGAAGCTGTCCGGGACGTATGGCGGATGAGCTGCAATCCTGATCCGCGACAGCGGAGCGCGTGCAAAAGGCACATGATCGGCAATGCCGATACGAACATCGTCCAATTCAATCGCGTGAGTCCGTCCGGGGGAAATGGTGAAATCCGTTCCGGCATCTCGTAGAGAAATGCAGATGTCCAGAGGGGCCTCGGAGCGATACCAGATCTCCAGTTTGTTCTGGGTCGCATCGTCCTGGTGCATGCGCCATGCGAATGAAAGGGATGCTCCCGGTTCAGCTTTGCCGCTGAAATGACCGTCCTCTATTCCCGCATTCCCGGCCCCCACGACAACGGCGCACGGCAGGCCGCCTTTCAATCCGCGCTCTATGATGTCCGAAATGGCCTGCTCGACCCTGGAGCGGCCGTCGTGCGCACCCGCGTAAGCACCGATGCTCAGGCTTATGACGAGCCCATGGGCCTGGTGGTGATGTGCACGCTCGTAAATGCCCTCCAAAGCACTGACGATCTGGGGTGACTCGTCGTAGCTTCGCCAGCCTTTCCAAATCTGCTCCATCTCCGGCTGCCAATGGCGCCACGTCGGCCGGCCGTCTTCATCCTCCTCTTTCCAATCGTGATCGAGAAGGCCGAGCTGAACTGCGATCAGGTCCGCTGCGGGTGCTACACCGCGGAAGCCAGCGGTCGAGCTGCCCGCGGCAATGGAGGCCATCGCGGTGCCGTGCGCGCCGTTCTGAACACCATGCCTTCCGAAGTAATTTGCGTCCGGGTCGTATTCAGAGTCGGCCGCGTCTCGCGAGCCGTTTCGCTCACACTCCGCGATGAGGCCGTTGATGATGTTCGCGTCGAAATCCCTTCCGGTATTCTGATCCCGCAGGTAGAGAAAGCGCGTTTGCCCGGTCGCAGCGTCGCGGAAGCACGGATGCAGAATGTCGAAGCCGTAATCGACGAAACCGATGGTTACACCGCGCCCGTCGAGGCCGCATTCCAATGGCGGCACGCCCATTTGCTGCAGGGCGTTGGTGTTGAATTGCTGCGCACGGTTTGCCATCAGGCACTCCGGTGACCGGGAAGCATCGAGCGGCTGGAGCCCTTGCCCTATACGGACGCGGGCTCAGCACGCTCTTGGTACGCAGCACAACGGTCGGTGATATATCGCTTGACACACGCGCCGTGCTCCCAGGCAATTACCCAGGTGCGCCAACCGGCTTTTCGTGAGAAATCGCCCCGTTCAAGCGCCAGGAAAGCTAGGCGCAGAACCCGCTTTATTCTTCTGGCAGTTGATCAACGAAAGTGGTGGAGGACGGCACGGGCTCGCGCTCCGTGCGGAAGCCATTCACCTTGGCGTCCGGGTCGGCATAACCGAGCGCCATTCCGCACACGACGATCTGGTCGGACGGAATTCCGAGTCGTTTCTCAATCACGAGGTGATACTGACAGAATGCGGCCTGGGCGCAGGTCTCGAGCCCCACCTCCCGCGCTGCAATCATGATCGATTGTAAAAACATGCCGTAGTCGAGCCAGGCCCCCAGTCCGAGGTCACGGTCAATGGTGAAAATGAGTCCCACCGGCGCATCGAAGAAGAGGAAATTGCGCGCGTGCTGCGCCTTTGTCGCCGCGCGATCGCCTTTGATGATTCCCAACAGCCCGTAAAGGCCCCACCCGGTGACACGTCGGCGGGCGAGGTAAGGCTCACGCCAATCGTCGAGGTAGTAGAAATAATCATGATGAGCGGGCTCGCCACGTAGGAACCGGGCGCACAGATCCCGCGAGAGGCTTTCCTTGGCTTCACCCTGAAGCACCCAGACCCGCCAGGGTTGGGCGTTCGTCCCGGACGGTGCGCGGCTTGCTGTCGCCAGAATCCGCTCGATCAGCGCGCGTGGTACTGGCGTGTCAAGAAACGCGCGAATGCTCTGGCGGCCGGTGATGGCCTCCTCGACTGTCATCATGCCTGCTGGCCCGGTTCGACACTTGGCTTCGGAAGCGGACCTTATTGCCATCGCGGATCGGTTGCCAGAGGTCCCGGTTCGGAATAACTGCTGCGCCGCAGTGCGGCTTGCGGCGGCAGTCTTGAGGCCATAGGCTCCGGGCGCGAGCGGCGTCCGCGCCGTTCGGCGGCAGATCGTCCTCTCGAATGGAGTCACCCATGTCCGTGGTCCTTGCCGAGCGCCCGGCGGAGGGTGTTCTGCTTCTGCGTATCAACCGGCCCGAGGCGCGCAATGCACTCAACCTGGAGGTGCGCAAGGCGCTTGCCGCGGAGCTCGAGGCTGCTGCCGAAGACGCGCAGATTCGGGCTGCTGTCATCGCCGGCAACGAGAAAGCATTTGCCGCGGGGGCTGATCTTCGTGAGATGCGCGATCTTGGTCCGATCGAGGCGATGCAGCGTGGCACGCACAAGCTCTGGGACGAGATCGCCGCGTTCCCGAAGCCGCTGATCGCGGCCGTAAACGGTTTTGCGCTCGGCGGCGGCTGTGAATTGGCACTTCATTGCGACATCATTATTGCTGGCGAGGGCGCCAGATTTGGCCAGCCCGAGGTGAAAGTCGGCATCCTGCCGGGTGGCTCGGGAACGCAGCGGCTCGTGCGGGCCGTCGGCAAGTACAAGGCCATGCTGATGATTCTCACTGGCGAGATTTTTGGTGCTCGCGAGGCAAGCGAAATGGGTCTCGTCAGCCGGGTGGTCGCCGATGATCAAGTCGTCACGCACGCAATCGAAATGGCTGCAAACATCGCGAAGCTGGCGCCTTTGGCCGTGGAGCTTGCCAAAGAGGCGGTTCTGGCCGGCCAGGACGCGTCGCTGGCAACGGGGCTGAGCCTCGAGCGCAAGGCCTTGTGGCTTGCGTTCGCGACCGAGGACAAACGCGAAGGCATGTCGGCGTTTCTCGAGAAGCGCCCGCCGAATTTCAAGGGAAAATAGAAAATGGCACTGGACCCCAATCGCGAGGATCTCGTCGTCGGTGTCATCGGAACGGGTGCCATGGGGCGCGGCATCATGCAGGTCGCGGCCCAGGGCGGCATGCGGGTCTTTGCCTACGACGAGCAAGCCGGCGCGGCCGAAGCGGCGCTGCAGCACATTTCTCAGACGCTGGACGGACTGGTAGCCAAGGGCCGGCTCGACAAGGCGGACGCCGAAGCCGCTGTCGCACGTATCGCGATAGCCGAAGGCCTCGCTCAAATCGCCACTGCAGACGTCATCATCGAAGCGATTGTCGAGCGGTTGGATATCAAGCAGGAGTTGTTCGCAACGCTCGATGACCTCGCGGGTCCGGATACGATCATTGCATCGAACACATCCTCGTTGCCAATCACGGCGATTGCGTCGCGCTGCAAGCGGCCGGAGCGCATCGCGGGCATGCATTTCTTCAACCCCGTGCCGCTGATGAAGCTTGTCGAGGTCATTCCGGGGCTGAAGACGGACCCGCAGGCCGTGGAGGTGCTGACTGCCGTTGCACGACGCATGACGCGGGTGCCGGTCGTGTGCACCGACAGCCCTGGATTCGTCGTCAACCACATCGGCCGTGCGTATGTGCCGGAAGCAGCGCGCATTGTGGCCGAGGGCATCGCCGAGCCCGCAGAGATCGACCGCATCATGACCGAGGCCGTCGGCATGCGCATGGGACCGTTCACGCTGCTCGATCTCGTCGGAGCCGATGTCTCGGTTTCGGTGATGGAGAGCCTGTGGGGCCAGTTCTACAGCGAGCCGATGTATGCGCCGCAGCCAATACTCAAGCTGCGGATCGCTGGCGGGCTCTATGGCCGCAAGACCGGCGCTGGCTGGTACACCTATGAGGACGGCAAGCGTGTCGAGCCGCCGCGTCCAGAGCCGCCGTCCGCTCGGCCCCGCTCGGTCTGGGTCAGTCCACGTCATCCGGCCGCCAGCGCCAGGGCAGTCGCACTGCTCCAGCGGCTCGGAGCCGACATCGAGAACGACGACACCCCGAGCGCAGAGGCGCTGTGCATTGTCACGCCGACCAGCGGCGACTGCAGCAGTGAAATCGTGCAGCAAGGCATCGACCGCAGGCGAACAGTCGCGCTCGATACGTTCTTCAACATCGAAAAGCACCGGACGCTGATGGTGCCACCGGGCATCGATCCGGCCATGCGAGAGGCGGCCCACGGACTGCTTGCGTCGGACGGTGCCGGTGTCAGCGTCGTCAACGACAGCCCGGGGTTCGTCGCGCCCAGGATTGTCGCACACATCATCAACATCGGTTGCCAGATCGCTCAGCAGAAGGTCGCCTTGCCGAGCGATATCGATCTGGGCGCGAAGCTCGGCCTGTCCTATCCCTATGGACCGCTGGAGTGGGGTGATCATCTGGGCCTCGACTGGGTGCTCGAAATGGTCGAGGAGCTACAACGCTTCTATAAGGAGCCACGCTATCGCCCTTCGCCATGGCTCAAGCGGCGCGCTCTGCTCGATCTCTCCCTCACGACGCCGGATGGGCGGAGCTGAGCGCGTCCGTCCCATGTAAAATTCCGAGGCAAGGCCAATCAGGTGAGCAGACCAGACCAGGATTGGTGGCAGCGGCTGTCCGTTGCCACTCCAATGCTTTGGACTTTGCTGTTGACGCTCGGCGTCGGCGCGGCTGGCGGCGCTGTATTCTTCGTGCTGGGTTTGCCGGCGGCGTGGCTTTCCGGGCCTGCGGTATCGGTCGCCGGCGCCAGCCTGGCTGGTGTGCGCCTCTCCGTTCCGAACCCTGTGAGGCAAGCAGCATTCGTCTTTCTAGGCTCCACGATGGGAGCCGCCATGACGCCGGAGACGCTGGCGCTGATGATTCATTGGCCGGCGAGCCTGGCCGGTCTGGCTGGCTGTATTCTGGCGATCATGGTCTGCTGCAGCGCATACCTGCGGCATGTGCACGGCTATGATCGGACAACGGCGCGTCTTGCGGCAGTCCCTGGCGCCTTGCCCTATGTGCTGGCGCTGGCGGCAGAGAGCCGGGGCGATCAGTACCGTATCGCCATCATCCAGATCTTCCGGCTTGCTGCGCTGTTGATCTTTCTGCCCGGCGTGCTGTCGCTGTTCGGTTACGCCGCGGAATCCATTACTCCCGCGGCCTCGGCGCCTGTGAATTTGTTCGAAGTCGCGCTGATGCTCGCGGGCGGCGTCGTGGGCGCCGTCATATTCGCATGGATCAAGGCGCCCGCGGCAAGCCTGTTCGGCTCGATGGTGGGTGCCGGATTTCTCTATGCGAGCGGGCTACTGTCATCGCCCGTCCCGGGCTGGCTGATGCTGCCCGGCTTTGTCGTGATCGGCGCGACGGTCGGCACCAACTTCACCGGCATCGACCGGCGCCTCATATTCGATTCGCTGCTCGCTAGCATCGGAAGCCTGTTGGTGGGCGCGGCGGTCGCCCTGGCGTTCGCAGCGCCGGTTTCCTGGCTGCTCGGCCTGACCGTTGCGCAGCTTTGGCTCGCCTATTCGCCCGGCGGCGTCGACGTCATGACCATCATGGCGATGGCTCTCGGGCTCGATCCGGCCTTCGTGGGTGGCCATCACGTGGCCCGCTTTATCGGCCTTGGATTTTTCGTGCCCGTCTGGATGCGATCAGGCGTTTCGGAAAAGGAGGGCGGCTAGTGGTCCGATTCCGACATTTGCATTCCGCCGCGGCAAGCTCGAGAGCAAATGTCGGAATCAAAAGGACCACTAGCAACTATTTGGTCTAGTGGAGCATTTGAATTTGACATTTGATACGGCACGTGCCGCAAACGGGGATCAAATGTCAAAT
>JAEVZQ010000478.1 GCA_023392135.1 Pseudomonadota bacterium
CGATGTAGGCGCCGAGCATGTAGAAGCTCGCATGCGCGAAGTTCAGCACGCCCATCAGGCCGAAGATGAGCGTCAGGCCCGAGGACACCATGAACAGCAGCAGTCCGTAGATGACGCCGTTCAGAGCCGAGATGATCAGGAATTCCATGGTGCGAGCCTCGAGAGTCGTCCCGGTTCAGGTCGAAGCGGCAGCCGCACGCACCTCATGAACCTCTCCTGGGAGAGGTCTGATCTGCAGCAACCGATCACGGATTTGACCCAATCGTATCGAAAGCATACGCGGGATGCGGAGATTCATGCCCCGCATCCCTCGGTTTCTCACGAGCCTCGTTCTCAGGACGGGCGATCCATCTTGCAGGACGTCTGGACCGGATAGATCGCGTCGGGACCCGAGATGACCTCGACGACCCCGAACCCGAGCTTCGTGTCGTCGACCGGATACTTCGGGTTCTCGACGACCTTCGATACCACAACCGGAATGATCGCCTGATGATCCTCTGCGCGAACGCTGATCTTGCCGATCGCCGTCTCGATCGAGGCCTTCTCCAGCGCCTTGGCGATCTCGGTCACGCTGATCTCGCCGCCCTTGAAGTCGACGGTCTTCAGCGCCTCGCCCAGCGTCTTGATGGCATTGACCGTCTGCGGCTCGATGTAGACGGGCAGATGACCAGTGGCCGCCTTATAGGCTTCGGGGAAGCCCGTGCTGTCGGCCTCGATGTTGTAGGGATGGGCGACATAGTGGCCGAGCGCCGTCTGACCGGCATTGGCGATGTTGCCGACCTGATCCAGGAAGGTCGTAGCGAACCGCACCTTGAGGCCGGCATCACCCGTCGCCTTCATCAGGAGCAGCAGGTCGTTCGACCAGTTGCCGGTGATCACCGTATCCGGGTTCGCCGCCTTGATCTTGGCGACGAAGGGCGAGAAGTCCTGGATCTTGTTCACCTCGTGCAGAACGGTCTCGACCACCTCATAGCCACCGGCCTTGGCGGCCGCCTTGGTGGCGTCCTCCATGTCGCGGCCCCAGGAGTAGTTCTGGTTGATCGCGTAGACACGCTTGCCGAGCTCACCCGCCTTCTTCATGGCGTTGACGAGCGCGTTGACGCGCATCGGCGCGGTGGTGGTGAAGCGGAAGTGATAGAAGTGGCACTTGTCGCCGGTGAGCTCCAGCGCCTCTGCGCCGAGGTTGATGAACATCACCTCGTTGCCCGGATTGCGGATGTTGTGCTTGCGCACATCCTCCGTGACCTGTCCGGCGATGGCCGAGGAGGCTCCCTGCAGCACGATGTGGACACCGTCGGCGACGGCCTGCTTGAACTTGTCCGCCGCGCCCGTCGTACCGCCCGCGTTGTCGTACTCGATGACCTCGATCGGCGCGCCGTTGAAGCCGCCGTTATTATTGATATCGTCCACGACGAACTGCGCGGCGGCCGCGAACAGCCGGCCGGTCGAGGTCTGCGAACCCGACAGCGACTCGATGATGCCGATCTTGAGCGCCTCCGCGTGCCCCGCGCCTGCGGACAACCCGAGCGCCACTGCCGCGCCAATGGCGAGGCCAAGCGATTTTCCTCTCATGAGATTCTCCCGTTTCTCCCTGCTGGTTCGTGCTTGAATTCGGCGGCTTGGGCCGCCACCCCCAGAAAGCCCGCCAAGAGGCGGACCTGCGCATCGAGCATGTGACGACCGAGATGCACCCGGCAGCCCCTGGCTTGCGCGGCTTCGATGAATGGCGTGCGCTCCGGCTTCATGACGACCTCGGCGACGGTCATGTCCGGGCGTAGCAGATCGGGGTCGAGCGGTAGCGGATCGTCAGCCCCGAGGCCGAGAGAGGTGGCGTTCACCACGAGATCGTGACCGCTCGGATCGGGTGGCCCGTCCGCGACCCGGCAGGCCGGAAAGGCAGCGGCGATGCGGGCGGCCAATGCCCGGGCCTTGTCTTTTGTCCGGTTGGCGATTGTGAGTGTGCTGATCCGCCGGCCGGCGAGCGAGGCAGCGATGGCCGAGGCAGCGCCACCGGCACCGAGCAGCAGGACCTTGCGGCCCTCGGGCTCGATGCCCTCTGCGACGAGCCCGCCCAGAAAGCCTTTGCCATCGAACATGTCGCAGACGAAGCGCCCGTCTTCATTGCGGCGGATCGCATTGGCCGAACCGACGAGGCGGGCCTCGTCGAGCGCCTCATCGCACAGGTCCACCACCGCCGACTTATGCGGCACGGTGACGATGAGGCCAGCGAAATTATGCAGCTGCCGGACGGCGTCGAGAACGGAGGCGAGCCCGGCACTGGCGACCTGCATAGGCACGATGACCGCATCAACTCCGTGCTCGGCGAAGTAGGCATTCATGATCTGGGGCGTGCGGACGTGGGCCACCGGGTCCGCGATGATACCCAGGATCCGCGTCGTGCCCCTGATCATTGGCCCACCCTTCGCACATCCCGCTGGTTGCCCCGGTCGTCTCGATACCGGCCGCCTCACTCTGAGCATCATGTTGCCACTTATCTGCTTATCTGACAAGTTGCTTGGCCTTAATCCAGGTAGCGATTTGCCGAAGCACTCTGCCAACGTTAGTTGGCACCGGACGGACCGCCCCTCGAGTCCAAGACCATCGAGGAAAAGCGCGCGATGCCGGCAACTGCAAGGAACGATGAGATGTTCGATTTCGCGGGCAAGGTGCTGGTCTTGACCGGCGCGAACGGAGCCATTCCGCGCGCCGTCGCATCGACCTTCTTCGATCTCGGCGCGAGCCTCGTTCTGACCGACATCGAAAGTGAGGAGCTCGCCGCATTTGCGAGGACGCTCGACCCCGCTGGCGACCGTATCCTCATGCTGCGCCAGGATGCGCGCGAGCCGTCGGATGCAGCGCGCGTCGCCGATGCGTGCACCGAGCGCTTTGGCGGAGCGGACTTCCTGGTGACAGGCGCCGGGCTCTATCGTGACCAGCTCGTCGCGACCATGAGCGATGCGCAGTGGCGCGAGTCGATCGGCATCAATCTCGACGGTGTTTTCTACACCTGCCGCGCCATCGCGCCGCTGCTGCGCGACGGCGGGGCCATCGTCAACATCGCCTCCATGGCGGGCCACCGCGGCAGCTATCAGCATAGCCATTACGCGGCGGCCAAGGGTGCAGTTCTGACCTTCTCGCGCAGCCTCGCGCTCGAGCTCGCGCCGCGAATCCGTGTCAATGCGGTGTCGCCCGGGCTCATCGACACGCCGCTCGTCCAACCGTTGCTTGCGGCGCGCGGCAACGAGTTGATCGCTGCGACCCCGCTCAAGCGGTTGGGCACGCCGGAGGAGGTCGCGCGCGCGATTGCGTTCTTGTGCAGTGACTGGGCCAGCTTCATCGATGGCGAGACGCTGCATATCAATGGTGGACTCTACATTGCGAGTTGACAGCCGAAAATGGCAGGCAGGAAATCGATAGACCTCGAGGGAGCAGGTTCTGTTCCGCTCGTCCGGCCTTTGGGCCTGCCGGACGAAATCGCCAGGCTCCTGCGCAACGAGATCCTGAAGGGCACCCTGAAGCCCGGCGACAAGCTCCCCTCGGAGCAGCAGCTCTGCCGCATGTTCGGCGTCTCGAGGCCGGTCGTGCGGGAGGCGATCTCGAGGCTCAAGTATGACGGCGTGCTCGAGTCCTTCCAGGGGCGGGGCGTGTTCGTGCGGGGAGACGGCAGCGGCCGATCCTTCCGCATCGACGAACCCAACCTCGACGATCAGAGCGAGCTTGCCCACGTCATCGAGCTTCTGGTCGCGATCGAAGGTGCAGCTACGGGGCTTGCCGCAGCCCGCAGAAGCAAGCAGGAGCTCGAGGCGATCAAGAAGGCGCTCGCCGCCATGGCCACAGCCATCGATAAGGGGCTGAACGGCGTCGATGAGGACGTAACCTTCCATCGCACCATTGTGGAGGCGACCCGAAATCCCTTCTTCATCGCCCTGGTCACCTTCCTCGAGAGCCGTGTGCGCAATCTCATCCGCGCTGCACGCACCAACACCGCCCGCTACGAAGGCCTGGCCTACAAGGTTCAGGAGGAGCACGAGGCGATCTATGAGGCCATTGCCGCAGGCGACCCCGATGCGGCCAAGGCGGCTGCGGAATGCCATCTGCGCAATGCAGCCGGACGGTTGAAGCTCTACCAGGAGGAGCGGAGCAAGGTCGACAAGGCATAATGCCGGCCAAAATGTTGGTCCCGTGGCCATTCTCGCTCCCAAGGCACCTGATAGTTCGTTTCAACCCGGCGGCCATGGCAAGACACGGCTTCGCAGGGAAAGAGAATCGCGCCATTTACCGGCGCTCTGCGTGGGCGAGATCGCGAGGACTCAATGGAGAAAATCAACCAGCGCATCGCAGGGGAGCTTGGCGTCGCCGTAGGCCAAGTCGCGGCGGCGGTGGCGCTTTTGGGCGAAGGCGCGACCGTGCCGTTCATCGCACGCTACCGGAAGGAGAAGACCGGCGGCCTCGACGACACGCAGCTGAGGAAGCTGGAAGAACGCCTCGGTTACTTGCGCGAGCTGGAGGATCGCCGCGCAACCGTTCTCAAGAGCATCGAGGAACAGGGCAAGCTGACGCCCGATCTCGCCCGCTCGATCTCCGCCGCCGAAACAAAAGTCGAGCTGGAGGACCTCTATGCGCCGTACAAGCCCAAGCGGCGGACCCGGGCGCAAATTGCGCGAGAGGCCGGGCTAGAGCCCCTAGCTGATACTCTGCTCAAAAACCCGGCTTTAGAGCCAGAGGCCGAAGCCGCGAAGTTCGTCGACGCCGAGAAAGGCGTGGCCGACACCAAGGCCGCGCTCGAGGGAGCCCGCCACATCCTCATCGAGCGCATCGGCGAGGACGCTGGGCTTGTCGGCTCCTTACGCGAGTGGCTGTGGGTCGAAGGCGTGCTCACCTCGAAGGTACTGAAGGGGAAGACAACGGAAGGAGCCAAGTTCTCCGACTACTTCGATTTCAGCCAGCGCATCAAGGACATGCCTTCGCACCGGGCGCTCGCCATTCTGCGCGGCCGCAACGAGGGCATCCTCGATATCGATCTCGACGTTGCGTACGAGGCCGGAAAACCGCATCCAGCCGAGCTCAAGATCCGAGCCGCCTTCGGCATTGCCGATCGGGGCCGGCCGGCAGACAAGTGGCTCGCCGACACGGTCCGCCTGGCTTGGAAGGCGAAGCTTGCCATTTCGCTCAGTGTCGATTTGCTGATGCGTCTCAAGGAGCGCGCCGACGGCGAGGCGATCTCGGTATTTTCAAAAAACCTCAAGGACTTGCTGCTCGCGGCGCCTGCCGGCCCGCGCGTAACGATGGGGCTCGACCCCGGCTTCCGCACCGGCGTCAAGGTCGCGGTGGTGGACCAGACCGGCAAGCTGGTCGACACGGCGACCATCTACCCGCACGAGCCCCAACGCGACTGGCAGGGCGCACTCGCCACGCTGGCTGCCCTTTGCATGAAGCACAAGGTCGATCTCGTCAGCGTCGGCAATGGCACGGCGAGCCGCGAGACCGACAAACTGGTCGCTGAGCTGATAGCCAAGATGCCCCAGTTGAAGCTCACCAAGGTGATCGTGTCAGAGGCGGGTGCCTCCGTCTACTCGGCCTCCGAGCTGGCGGCGAACGAGTTTCCCGATCTCGACGTCAGCCTGCGCGGTGCCGTTTCGATTGCTCGCCGCCTGCAGGACCCTCTTGGCGAGCTGGTCAAGATCGAGCCGAAGGCCATCGGCGTTGGACAATACCAGCACGATGTCGACCAGACCGGGCTCGCCCGCTCGCTCGATGGGGTGGTCGAGGATTGCGTCAACTCGGTCGGCGTTGATGTGAACACCGCGTCGGCCCCGCTGCTGGCGCGCGTATCCGGCCTCAACCGGACGCTCGCCGCCAATATCGTCGTGTTCCGCGATGAAAATGGCGCGTTCAAATCGCGCAGCTCTCTGAAGAAGGTGCCGCGACTCGGGCCGAAGGCCTTTGAGCAGGCAGCCGGATTCCTGCGGATCATGAACGGCAAGAACCCGCTCGATGCTTCGGCGGTTCATCCCGAAGCTTACCCAGTGGTGGAGAGGATTGCCGAGACGACAGGACGGCCCTTGAAGTCTCTCATCGGTGACCGGGCGCTGCTCAAAACCCTCAAGCCGGCCACCTTCGCCGATGCCACATTCGGCATTCCCACCGTGACCGATATTCTCGCCGAGTTGGAGAAGCCCGGCCGCGACCCGCGCCCCGAATTCAAGACGGCCTCCTTCCAGGAGGGCGTCGAGAAGATCTCAGACCTGAAGCCCGGCATGCAGCTCGAAGGCGTCGTCACCAACGTCGCCGCATTCGGCGCCTTCGTCGATATCGGCGTTCATCAGGACGGGCTGGTGCACATCTCCGAGCTGTCGGATCGATTCGTCAAGGACCCGCGCGAGGTGGTGAAGGCAGGCGACGTGGTCAAGGTGCGGGTCAAGGATGTCGATGTCGAGCGCAAGCGTATTGCACTGACCATGAAGTCGGGCGCGGTCGATCGGTCCGCTCCAAACAACGCCCGCCTATCGAGCACGCCCAATCGCGCGCGCAACAGCTCCCCGCAAAGATCGCCCGACACCCCAGGCGAGAGCGCGCTGGCTGCAGCGCTCCGGCGTGCGCAGGAGCGGAAATAGCAATGGGCCGCTCGTCGGATGGTGTTCTGGCCAGCGCGTCCACAGGTTGTGAAAACCCGGATATTCAGTCGAACATTGTTCAGCTAATTTGATCTTCCTCGATTCGCGAGAGGAGGTCGCCACCGATGAGAGCCTACGAGAAACCTGATCTGGTCAGGCGCGAGCCGCTCGCCCAGGTCACGGCCCGGTACTGGCTCAGTCCGCCTGTCGCAGTTGTACAAGAAGACAGCCAGGTTGATTGAACCGGCGCTCTCCGGTGGGTCCACCTGCCGGAGACGCAGGCCCGATTCAAGGCCGCGCAGCAAGCCGCTCGAGGCCGCTTGCTGACAGGAAGCCGAGGATCAGCATTGCGGCCCCGCTTACCATGACGGTCGCCGAAACTCCGATCGAGGCAAATCCCAGCCCGTAGCAGACGGGCCCCGCTGCCTGCCCCAAGAAGAAGAAGAAGGCGTGCAGCGCCACCGCGGAGCCGCGCGCTTCCGGCGCCAACTCCGTTGCCTGCGTCTGTAGCGCGTTGTGGATCATGAAGAACCCGAGCCCGATCAGCATGAAGCCTATGAATTGACTGGGCCAGTCAGGTTGCAACGCGACCGTGCCGAAGCCGAGCGCAGCGACGATGCCGCCGCCTCGCATGACGTTGAACATCCCCCCGAGGCGCTTCAGCAGCACGCTGACGAGCGCCGCATAAATGACCCCGCCGATGCCGATGCCGGCGATCACCACGCCTGCCTCGCGCATGCCGCCAATGCCTTGCGCCTCGAACAACGTTGCAATGTACGGAGACATTCCGTAGACCGCGAGGCCTTCGACCGCGACGGCTCCGTAACAGATTGCTGCGCGCGGGTTGGAGAAGATCGCCCCATACCCGGCTTTCAGGCCCGCGATCGTAAAGGAGGTGCGCTCAGCTTTCGGCAGCGGGGCGAGGCTGACCAGGCTCGCGATCAAAACGCCTGCTGCCACGAGGCCGGTGAGTGCCAGAACGACACGCCAGCCGAAGATCGAGGCGACGAACCCAGCTCCAATAGAGCTCGTGAGCTGACCGATGACGGCCGCCAGAATGATCCGGGAGATAGCAACCTGCCGCTCGGCGATCGAGAAACGATCCCCCACCATCGCGAGGCCGACGGGGATAATGCC
>JAEVZQ010000511.1 GCA_023392135.1 Pseudomonadota bacterium
CCTCTTGGCTCAAGGGCATGGCAAACGCCAGAGCGAGAGCGCACCCAAGAGCCGCGATCCAACACTTCATTCTTTCCTCCGTGCAAGTCACAATAACGCCCCTCAATGTCGCAAATGCGCGAGGCAAACGCTTGCTTCAATTCTGAGTTGTCTTAACGGCTCAAGCTTGGAGGCATTGTCCAGAAACATCGAGAGCCGAAGCAGCGGCAGCTTCGGCTCTCTCATGTGTATGACGTGACATGCAAAACGGTTGCTCAGGCCGTCCTGCGGCCACGGCGAGCAGCTCGCGCGTGCTTCGAGCTGGATTCGCTGCGACGAAGACCTTGGGCGTGCGATGCCCGCCGTCCCCAGCCGCACACAAACGCTGAATACTGGCGCGCCATTGCTCCCGTTAGCTCCCGCGCTGCGGGACCAACGAATCACAATAGTGCAATCACTGCTTAAGCCTGTAGTCGTTCGCTGTCATCAGAAGTTCGCGAGTTCGCCTAAAGGCAAAATCTGACTGATGCACGAAAGTTGCCGGAATGCTGCCGGGTCGGCGCCCTTATCCTTCGCGCTATCGCATCTGCTCAAGAGCGGCGGCGAGCCACTGTTCAAACTTTGCTGCGACGGCTGGATCGGCCAGCCGTTCAACTTTGAACGACGGATAACCCTTGAGATTGGACGTGGTCAGCTGGCCAACGGCCTTCGTGAGATCATCGAGCAACCTCTGTCGTATTCCCTCGTCCTCGAGCGATGGACGGTAATACAGATAGCGCAACGTGAATGAGACGGTCCCATTACTCCAAAGATGGAGCGGATAGTATGCCTTGCCGTCCGCGCCTTTGAAGGCGGCGTAGATCGAACCCTGTCGAGGCGGGATATCGGCATTGCCCCCGAGTTTCTCCACCAGAGCAAGGTAAACGCGCGCGCCAGCCAGTGCCCTCTCTCCGGCGGGGCCAATGTGTTTCTGCAGCCACTGCTCGCGCGAGATCGGTTCGAGCCTTTGTGATACCGCCTTGGCGGCAGCAGCGCGTTCGGTTTCGCCGATGAGTCGAGGGCTGAGAGAGATGGTACCGTCCCTGCCAGTAAACCAGCGGAGCTCCACTGCTCGTACATCAGCGCGCATCTGATCATTCAGGAATTCGACGATGCGGGCCAGCTCCCGAGGGATCTCATCTGCCACGAACACCAGCTTGATGCGGCCAGCCTTGAAGTTCGCGTCGACCTGGTTCCAGAAGATTGTCGGATCCTGATCACCAATGAAATCGGACAGCGCAGCCTCAGCATCGGCGCCGGCCTCTGCTGCGGTGCTAGCGAAGCTATCGGCAATGCGTCCGGCCTGCCAGTACGCAGTCGCGTTCGCGGCATAATCCAGCATCTGCCCAACGACCTCACGCCGCAGGCGAAAATCGACAGAACGCTTCAGCTCGACCAGCACGGGGACCGCATCACGCGTCACAAAGAGATGATCGAGGGACCAGCGTCCGCTGCCTTCATCGTTGTCTGCGATCGATTGCTCACGGCGAATGAGCAGCAGGTCACCATCACCATCACTGATGAGCTCCGGATAGCGGGCAACCAGGGCTTGCATCCGATCTTCGGTTTCCGGAGGGGAAGGCTCCATGCGCCGGAGGCTCCCGTCTGGATCAACCATGTAGATGTAGCTTTGGGCCAACATTCACCTCCCATTTCCCCACATCCGAACCCGCCAGAGCCGCTTCGTAACATCAATGACCGTTATGCTTCCATCTGAGTTAAGAGCTTGTGTGAAGCAGCGAGTATGAACGGGGGCGGACCATCAGCGGTTTAACCTCTGAAGGAACCTCCCGGGAGGATTGACTTGCCGAAGCACGTTCCAGCCATGGGCCAAGCGATGCGGATGCTGATGACGGCCGGACTGGCCGCCGGGCTCGGCTGCGGCCCCGCAACCGCTCAGATCGGGCTCGCGCCAACGGACAACTTCGAGCAGTGCCGGCGGCCCGAGAGCATGGCCGAATCGCGGCTGAAGTTCTGCTCGGCGGTGATCGAGGATCGATCGCGCATTCCGCAGGTTCGGGCGGAGGCTTTCCTGAACCGCGGCATGGCGTACGAGGACCTGAACGACCTCGATGCTGCCATAGCGGACTACTCGGAAGGCCTGAAGCTCAATTCCAACCACCGTGCGCTCTATAACCGCCGCGGCCTCGTGTACGATCTGAAGGGCAGGCGCGATCTCGCCATCGCTGATTTCTCGCAGGTCATCAGGATCGATCCCAAGGACACCGAGGCTCTGATCTACCGTGGCCTCGCCTATGCCGCCGAAGGCGACCACACCCGCGCCATCCTCGACTACGATGCCGCACTTTCCGAAGAGCCCGACAACGCACTCCTTCTGGTGATCCGCGGCGAATCCCGCGAAGCGGCGGGCGATCGCGGGCGGGCTATGGAGGATTACCGAAAGGCGCTGGACCTCGACCCCGGCAACGAGGCAGCCGAGGAAGGGCTGGCGCGGCTGAAGTGAGCGGCGCGGCTCTCCGCATCCGATTGGCTATTGGCTATTCACTATCCGCCCCGAAACCGGCTAAGCCTTCACCGAGGCTGATCTTTCATTGCCCGGCTGGTGCAGAAGCCATGTCCCACAACACCTTTGGCCAACTATTCCGTGTCACCACCTGGGGCGAGAGCCATGGGCCGGCGATCGGCTGTGTCGTCGACGGCTGCCCGCCGGGCATTCCGCTCACCGCCGAGGAGATCCAGGCCTACCTCGACCGCCGCCGCCCCGGGCAGTCGCGCTATACGACTCAGCGTCGCGAGCCGGATCAGGTGGAGATCCTCTCCGGCGTGTTCACGGACGACAACGGGCGTCAGGTGACCACCGGCACGCCCGTCTCGCTCTTTATCCGCAATGTCGATCAGCGATCGAAGGACTACGGGGACATCAAGGACAAGTTCCGCCCCGGTCACGCGGACTACACCTACTACGAGAAGTACGGCATTCGCGATTACCGTGGCGGCGGACGCTCCTCGGCCCGCGAGACGGCGATGCGTGTGGCTGCAGGCGCCATCGCGCGCAAGGTTCTCGCCGGCGTGTCCATCCGCGGCGCATTGATCCGCATCGGCACGCACGAGGTCGACCGCTCTCGCTGGAGCTGGGACGAGGTCGATAGCAACCCCTTCTTCTGCCCGGATCACGGCTCGGTGCAGGCGTGGGCGTCCTATATCGATCAGATCCGCAAATCGGGTTCTTCCGTGGGCGCTGTCATCGAGGTGGTGGCCGAAGGAGTGCCGCCGGGGCTCGGCGCACCAATCTACGGCAAGCTGGACCAGGACCTCGCCTCGGCGCTGATGAGCATCAATGCCGTCAAGGGCGTGGAGATCGGCACAGGCATGGCCGCGGCCGAGCTCACGGGTGAGGAAAACGCCGACGAGATGCGCATCGGCCCCGACGGCCGGCCGGCATTTTCAGCCAACCACGCCGGCGGCATTCTCGGCGGCATTTCGACGGGTCAGCCCGTCGTGTGCCGGTTCGCGGTGAAGCCGACATCCTCGATCCT
>JAEVZQ010000022.1 GCA_023392135.1 Pseudomonadota bacterium
GGTCTGTGCCGTGCGGCCGCAACCTTTGCGGCTGCGGTCGGGGGTTTGTCGCAATCACTCCGAAAAGTTTGAGCGAGAGCATGGCAGATCACAAATTACATGGTGAAAATGAAGAGGAGGCGGTCCGGCGAACGCCTGTCGAGGCCCGCCAGGGCAGCCGCAACCGTGCCAACCTGCGGGTCCTCATCCTGTCGTTCGGGATCGCTTTCGTCGTATTGGCGATCCTGTATCTGATCTTCTTTCCACCGTTCTGATCGCTGGATACGGGCCCACCGCAATCTGAGCGCGGCGGCGGGCCAGCAAAATCTTTCAGGCTTGTTGGCCGCCGGCCGGTCGGGATTTTTGACCGGTCGCTGCGCCTTGCGTACCGCTCTGGGGCTGCTGGCCTGAGCCCTGTTGAGCCTTCGCTGCCTGCTGCTGGGCGCCAGCCGGTTGGCTCGCTTTCGTTCCCGCGATCTGAATCCGTTTCGGTTGTCCGATGCCGGACTTCATGTGCGCGGTGATCGTCAGCACGCCCTTGTCGAAGCGCGCCTCCAGGTTTTCTTCGTCGATTCCCTCCGGCAGCATGATGCGCCGCTCAAATTGCCCGAACCTACGCTCGCGCATCTGGCCACCATCGCCCTCGGTACGCTCGAGCCGACGTTCGCCCTTGATGGTCAGCACATTGTCCTTGAGCATACATTCGACGTCTTCGGGATTGACGCCGGGGAGATCTGCATCGATCCGAAGAGTATCGCCCTCCATGCAGACGTCTATGCTGGGAGAGATCATGCTCATTTCCCTGAGCTGGGTTGGCAGGGGCGTGAATCCTTCGCCCAGAAAGCGGTCGAAGACTTGGTCGAGCTCCCGCCTGATCTCCTGAAATGGATCGAAAAAATTTCGGCGCATGGGCATGGAACGGCGCTCCTTTTGCAATGGCCTGATCCCGGGCACATGGAACGCGCAGTCAGAGCCCAACGTTCCGGTCAGTTAACCGCCATTGTTCCGAGAGGCTTGCTAAGGGAGGTTGCGACACAAAGTGTGGCGCGCGGGATGAGAGCGGGGGCAGGGGGCGTGCTTGCAGGAGATCTCCGCCGCAAGAAGACGCGCGTCGAAATCAGCGCTGGCTCGTCTGAGGAAGCGAGCTGGTACGCCTTATGCTTCGTCGCCCCGCATCCGCTTCTCGCAGGCCTCTGTCAGGGAGGTGAGCGCCGTCACGAATGCATCCCGCTGCCGGGCTGGAATCATGCTCAGGATCTGTTCGTCGACCCGGTCCACAGCCGGCCGCACAGCCGATAGCTTCGAACGGCCCGATCGCGTCAGCTTGACCGTGTAGGCGCGCCGGTCGGTCGTGCTCCTGCGACGCACGACGAAGCCCTTGGCCAGGATACGCTGCACGACCTCCGAAAGCGTGGACCGGTCGATGCCTGTGTGCTTGGTCAGCTCGGCCTGAGAAGCCCCTTCGAGGCCGTCGAGCGCGGCCAGAACCGCGAACTGACGAGGCGTCATCACCGTGATCTCGCTCTCGAACATGTTAGAAGCACACTGCATTGCGCGATAGAGCAAATGCAGGACGGAGCGATTTAAGCTTTTCTCTTGGGTCATCTATCTGAACACCACTGTCATCTGACTGTCGAAACCCGGTGACATCTCATCAGGTTCCAGTTTTGCGCGCCTTGCGTTTCGCGGCCTTGGGTTGCCGGCCAACCGCACGTGCGCTCCCCTTTTTGATCGGCTCAGGGAGCGATTGTTCGATCTCCGCAATTCCAGCCCAGGGGTCGCCGTCCAGGTGCCGGATACGGGCCGGCAGATTGATGAGCGTGTAGGTTGCTGGTCCGATACCTGCACTAAGCTCATCCCAATCGATCGGAGCCGAAACAGGCGCTCCCGGGCGAGCCCTGGTCGAGTACGCCGCAACGGCCGTCGCACCACGCCCATTGCGAAGATAATCGACGAAAATGCGCCTGTTCCTGGTGCGCATGGCTATGGACGCAGTAAACCGATCCGGGTTCCGCCGCGCCATATGCTCCGCGACACTTTGTGAATAGGCTTTCACGGATTCCCAGTCAGCCGCCGGACGGAGCGGGACGACGACGTGCAATCCCTTGCCACCGGTCAGCTTGACAAAGCTTTGGAGCTTGCCGCTTTCCGAAAGCAGCTCGCGCAATTCTGATGCGGCATCGATGACATCACCCCACGCAAGGCCCGGGCCCGGATCAAGATCGAAAATTATGCGGTCGGCTCGCTCGACATCTGCAACCGTGCTGCCCCAGGGATGGATTTCGAGAACACTCGCTTGTACCAGAGCGATGAGGCCATCGAGATTATCGATGTAGAGACTATCCTCATCCTCCTCCTCCAGACGAAAACGCCGGACAGTGGAGTCGATCCCTGCCCACGCATGCTTCTGGAAAAAACAGCTCTGCCCGATCCCTTCCGGGCAACGCACCAGGCTGAGAGGTCGCCCGACAATGTGCGGAGCAATCCATTGCCATACGTCGGCGTAATATTCGGCGAGCCCCAACTTGGTAATTCCGGCATCGGGCCACAACAGACGCTCCGGGTGAGTAAGCTTGCTCTCGTCGAAATTGGGGATGGCGGAGCGCCCAGCTTCCGATTGCCCGGGCTTCTCGGCTATCACCTCGTGAGCGAGTTTGTCCTCGCGCAATCCGCTGTAGGCAGCATGCCTGACAAGCCCCGCCTGGGTCCACGTCCGGAAGTCGACCTCTACCACGACCTTCGGCTCCACCCATCTGATCCCGCGGCGCCGCTCGCCCGCCGGTATTTCGTCGAGCGGAGATTGAGAGCGCCGCAACGGGTCCAGCAGCTGGAATAGCATCCGGCCTGTCTCTTCCGTAAATCCGGTCCCGACGCGGCCTCTATAGCTCAGCTTGCCGTTGTCGTAGTCGCCGATGGCGAGGGCGCCGATGGCCCGCCGGGTCGTGGTCGACGGCGAATAGCCGATAACCACGAATTCCTGCCGCCCGACGCATTTCGCCTTGATCCAATCCGTGCCGCGGCCGGAGCTATAGGGTTTGTCGCTCCGCTTAGAGATTATCCCTTCAAGGCCCATGCGGCAGGCATGCTTGAGCAGAGTTGCGCCTTCCGTATCGAAGCTCTCGCTGAGCCGGATGGGACCTGCCACTGGAAGCCCTGCGAGGATTTCCGTTAGCTGCTTCTTACGCTCTCGCAGTGGCCGATCGCGCAGATCCGTCCCGTCGCGATAGAGCAGGTCGAATGCATAGTACCTGAGCTCGCCAAAGCGCCCCGCTTTGAGCGCGGCCTGCAGCGCGGCGAAACTCGATGCGCCGGACGCCTCCTCGACGACGAGCTCTCCGTCGATCACGGCCGACCGCGCCGCAACGTGCTTGAAGGCCTGCGGAAGGGCGCCGAACTTCTCCGTCCAATCAAGTCCCTTCCGGGTCAGGAGCTCGATTTCATCGCCACTCTTGCGGACCTGGATGCGATACCCGTCGAATTTGATCTCGTGGACCCACTTTCCGCCGTGCGGAGGGCTGTCGGCGAGTTTTGCGAGGCACGGTTCGATGAAGCTCGGCAGATTCGTTTGCTGTCGCCCGACGTCTTCGATAATTCTGCCGCTGAGGACCGAAGCCGGTCGATCATCGAGAATATCCGGATCCTCAGGGCTGCGGGCGGCATCGTCATCGGACTTTATCAGGAGCCAGCCTTCCTGCTTCTCCCGTGCGCGTCTGCGCATCCGGACGAGGTGCCATCGCCCTTTGAGCTTGTCTCCGTTCAGCGAGAAATCGAGATGGCCCTTGGCATAGGCTTTGTGCGGATCGCCCTCGGGAATCCAGGTACCACGGTCCCAAACGATAACGGACCCGGCGCCGTATTCACCTTCAGGAATAGTCCCCTCGAAACCGCCATACTCCAGAGGATGATCCTCGACGTGAACGGCGAGGCGCTTCTCGCCCGGCACGAGGCTTGGGCCCTTGGTGACGGCCCAGCTCTTCAGAACGCCATCGAGCTCCAGCCTCAAATCGTAGTGCAGCCGCCGTGCCGCATGCTTCTGCACCACGAATTGCAGCCCGGTTGGGGTTGTCCGGCCTTTCCGGCCGCGGGGCTCCCGTGTCTTGTTGAAATCGCGTTTGGCGGCGTAATCCCGCAGGTCTGCACTCACGAAGCCCTCCGTGCTGCCGCCTTGCCGTTGCCGCGCCGCCGCGCCTGAGTTGCGGCCTGCGCGCCGCGGCGGCCACGTGCCCTCGATGGAGGCGCTGCGGGCTCACGCTCGAGAC
Organism: Pseudomonadota bacterium; assembly: GCA_023392135.1. Taxonomy (GTDB): domain Bacteria; phylum Pseudomonadota; class Alphaproteobacteria; order Rhizobiales; family Hyphomicrobiaceae; genus ZC4RG25. The sequence goes on from JAEVZQ010000022.1 coordinate 4,239, forward strand.
TGCGCCGCAGTGCATCCATGAGATTGGGCGTGGGCTTTGGCTGCGGAGCTTCGGGCACGTGCACGGGCGCGCCGGTCCGCTTGGCCTCGATGATTTGCTTGAGCGCCTCTTCGTAGCGATCCTCGAACTTGCTGGGATTGAAATTCGACGACATGCGAGCGATGATATCCTTGGCGATGGAGAGCATTTCGTCCGGCAGCTCCATGTCGGAAATGTCGTCGAAGTAAGCGGCCTCCTTGCGCACCTCGTTGGCATTGCGCAACGTGGTCGCCAGCAGGCCCTTCCCGCGCGGCTCGATCAGCAGCATGCGTTCGCGGCGGGACATTACGACACGTGCAATGCCGACCATCTGCTTCTGGTGCATGGCCTCGCGAATAACCAGGAATGCGTCCTCTCCGACCTTGCCGTCCGGAGCAAGGAAATAGGGAGCATCGAGGTAGATCTCGTCGACCTCTTTACGCGGAACGAAGCTATCGATGTCGATCGTGTGGGTGCTTTCCAGCCGGACCGAGTCGATCTCCTCGTCCTCGACAAAAACGTAGTTGTTCTTGCTGACCTCGTAACCGCGGACGCGATCCTCCGGCTCGACCGGCTCGCCCGTTTCGCTGTCCACGACCAGATAACGGGTCCGGTCACCGGTATTGCGATTCATGATGTGGAATGAAATACGACTGCGCGTGGTCGTGGCCGGGTAAAGCGCCACGGGACACGAGACGAGAGATAGCTTGAGGTAGCCTTTCCAGGTCGGTCTTGGCATACGCGAGCTCCGGGCGTATCTGATGGGTGGACGCCGGAGAACCGCCAGGGCTTGGCGACGGGCCGAAGGTTCCGAACGTCGTACTAATCTTGTTTGCTTGGGCCCGGTTTTCTGTTCGGCTCGCCCGTCAGGTCGCGCTCGGGCCCGCCGGGCTGGCGCGTCGGATCTACCGGAGGCGGAACTGGCATCGGATCGGGCACCTGCCCTGGCAAATCTCCAGGTTTCGGTGGATTGGGTTTTGGATGAGGCAAGGCCTGCCTCCTGTCCTTTGAACAATTGCCAACTGGCCGCGCCTGGCAACCGGTTTTCACCGGGAGCGGTTCTCGCCTCCTTTGCGCCCCGCTTCCGCGGCCAGTCCGCGGTTCTGAGAAAAGCTGCGTTTTTCCGCCGGCACGCTCTCCCCGCCCTTACGACCCGCCTGGGAAGCAAGCTCCGGGTTCTGAGAGAAGCTGCGCTTTTCTCGTGGGACACTTTCGCCGCCCTTGCGTCCGGCCTGCGAGGCAAGACTGTGGTTTTGCGAGAAGCTGCGCTTCTCCGCGGGAACGCTGGCGCCACCCTTGCGGCCAGCTGCCGATGCAAGCTGTGGGTTTTGCGCGAAACTGCGCTTTGAAGCCGGCACGCTCTCGCCGCCTTTGCGCGCGATGTCCCGCTGCTTCGCCGGGTCCATGCCGGCAAAGCCACGGTCCGATGCTGGGATCGTGCCTTTTGGATCAGCCATCTGAAATGCCTCCAAGGCGATCGATACTTCATGGCGGGGCACTGCAGACGCTTTCGGCCATGCTCGCCAGCCCCTTGCCATTTCTTGAACAAGAACTGAGGCTGCGCGTGGAGGTTCCCGTGGAACACTGGCGCATAGAGCGCGTTGGCCGATCGGGTATTTTAGATCTAGGGTGCGCTATGGTGGACGAAACCAAGGAAGTGGCGGACCGGCTCCATCGCTCCGGCAAAAAAGGAAAGAAGGGAGAGCAGCCGCGCAAGAAAGAAAAGCCGGCTGCGGAAATGCCGAAATCCGAGCGCACGGGACCTTACGACGATCCAC
>JAEVZQ010000098.1 GCA_023392135.1 Pseudomonadota bacterium
CGGCGCTGCACCTGTTGTGCACGTTGGTGAAATTTCCGGTGACCGGAGGCCAGATCGGTGCGGACGAAGGTCGGCTCGACTTCGACATCACGGACGCCAGCGCCGTCGATAAGGACGCGCTCACTGCGGCGCTGAACGCCCTCGTCGCCGCTGATCATCCCGTCACGGAGCGCTGGATTACGGAAGCCGAGCTCGATGCCAACCCGCAGCTCGTGCGCACCATGAGCGTGAAGCCGCCGCGCGGCTCTGGGCGGGTGCGGCTCGTTTCCATCGGCGAAAACGGCTCTGTCGATCTGCAGCCCTGTGGAGGAACACACGTCCGCTCTACAGGCGAGATCGGCAGAGTTGTCGTCAGCCGCATCGAAAAGAAGGGCAAGCAGAACCGCCGCATCCGGCTGGCTTTTGCCTGATACCGCCGACTGCTCAGAGGAGACAATTAAGATGGCACCCGTCCGCGGCTCCTACGTCGTCGAGACCGACTGGCTTGCTGCCCATCTGGACGCGCCCGATCTGGTCGTCCTGGACGGGTCGTGGCACCTGCCGACTGCGGGCCGCGATCCGCGCGCGGAGTACCGCGCCGAGCACATTCCGGGCGCCTTGTTCTTCGATATCGACGAGATTTCGGACGAGACCTCGAACTTGCCGCATATGCTGCCGTCGACGGTGAAGTTCGCGAGCCGCATGAAGAAGATGGGGATCGGCGACGGCATGCGTGTCGTCGTCTACGACAGCGTCGGCATGTTTTCGGCCGCCCGAGTCTGGTGGACGTTTCGTGTCATGGGTCACGAGGACGTCGCCGTGCTCAATGGCGGCCTGCCCAAATGGAAGGCGGAAGGGCGCCCGGTCACGTCGGAGCCTCAACCGGCCCGCTCCGAGCGTCATTTCACGCCACGGCTCAACGCGAGCCTGCTGCGCGACCTTGGGGACATGAAGCGTATCGTGGAAAGCGGCTCGGTGCAGATCGCCGACGCGCGCGGCCCGGGTCGCTTCGCCGGCACCGAGCCGGAGCCGCGGGCTGGTCTGCGAAGTGGCCATATTCCCGGCTCGCGGAACGTCCCCTACGCGCGCCTCGTCAATCCGGACGGTACACTGAAACCTGCCGAAGAGCTGCGACAGCTGTTCAGCGACGCCGGCATCGACCCTGCGAAGCCGGTAGTGACGACCTGCGGGTCCGGCGTTTCGGCCGCCGTGTTGAGCCTGGCCCTCGCCATCATCGGCCAGCCCGATTCCGCGCTTTACGACGGGTCCTGGAGCGAATGGGGCCGGGAGGACGCAGGCACGCCGGTTGAGACGGGCTGAGCACCGGTCGGGTGAAACTGGTCGAGCTGCACGGGGCGCCGGGGTCAGTGGTCGTTTGCAGCTTCCGAACCTTGCTGCACTCGGAGCAGCGGCGAGATCAGATCGATGCGGTCTGTCCAGATGCCGCCGACATACCCGTTGGGCAATGTTTCCAGCTCCTGGGGCGTGTTGATTCCGGTCGAGAACTCTCCGCCGTGGTAGGGCCCGACGGCATAGATCCTGGTCCCGTACTGCTCCAGCCGTCGCTGAAAGACCTGCGTCCAGTCGGGGAACACCGCAAAGTTCCCGTCCGCCGTCGGGTGGATGTCGAGCTCCACCACATCGGCACCGAGTTCCCGGGTGGCGCGCATGGAGGGAACGGTGTTCTGGAAATAACCATGAACCGGTGGATCGATGCGCATCGCGGTGCAGGTTTCTGCGGTGAGGCCGGTTTTGCCCACTGACGAGTCGCATTGAAGTTGATCGCGATAGCAACATCGGAATGCGGAGGAGGGATCCCCGATGCGTTTGCGCAGACCCCTCCCGCAGATCAGAACGGATGGTATTGGTAGAGAACGGTTTCCGACAGCGCGTGCCCGTCGAGGCGCAGGTAGAGCCTGATCTCTATGGGTTCCGACCCGTCCGCGACGACGTCGAACTGCGCACGCCAGTGGCCGGGGACGTCATTGGGAACCGCTTCCGTGAAAACGTGAGATGTCTCGCCGCGGGAAAGCGAGACCACCGCTTCGGGCAGCGTGCCGTTGGGGAGCCTGGCAAGCGGCTCGCCCAGGAACTCGACAACGAATTTCCTCCGGTCTCCAGGCCGGGGCTTACCGGGCTCTCCACCCCTGCCGATCCTGAGGGCAACTGCCCGCGCGAGCGGGGTCGGATGCGGCCCCTCAGCCTGCCAGTAGAGCTTGTATCGATAGCTCCGCGACTGCCCAGCCGTTGCCGCCTCCGCCGGAACCCACGCTGCAACGATGTTGTCGTGGATCTCGTCGTCGGTCGGGATCTCGATGAGTTGCACCGACCCCTTGCCCCAGTCGCCGACAGGCTCGACCCAAAGTGACGGGCGGCGCTCATAGGCTACGCCGTCGAGGTAGTGATCGGTCACCCTATCCCGCTGCATCAATCCGAAGCCCCGCACATTCTCGTCGGCGAAGGCCGAGGTCACCGTCCGCGGCGGATTGTTGAGCGGCCGCCAGATGCGTTCGCCGGAGCCCGTCCACATCGCCAGTCCGTCGGAATCGTGGACCTCGGGACGCCAATCGATAGCGGCTGGCTTGGCCGTTTCGGAATACCAGTACATCGAGGTCAGTGGAGCAATGCACAACCGCTGGACATCCCGGCGCAGGTGGATTTCCTGCTCGATGTCCATCGTCACGGCCCGGTCGCGCCGCATCTGAAAGCGAAACGCGCCCGTTACGCTCGGACCTTCCAGCAATGCGTAGACGGTCACCTCGCTCGAGCCGTCAGAGGGAGCCTCGATGTAGAAGTTCGTGAAATCGGGGAACTCCTCGGCAACGCCCGCCACCGCCGGATCTATCGCCAGCCCGCGGGCTGAGATGCCGTACTGGTAGTCCGAGCCTATGGCACGGAAATAGGAGGCACCCAGGAAGGCGACCCAGTCGTTCTTTTGCCAATCCAGGGTCTCGCCTCGCCGCCCCGGATAGCCAAACCGGCTCTCCTGGAAGCGAAAACCAGCAAAGCCCGCATTCTCGGGCAGCTGATGCGCCGGCGAGCCAGGGGGCATCTCGAAGTAATCCGGCCGATAGCTGATCTCCTTCGCCTCCCCGTTCACGACCGCGTGCATGTGCACCGTCTTCGGAAAGTTCTGGCCCAGGTGGAAGAACGTCACCGGATACCGCCCGGGGCCATCGACAAACAGCGCGTGATCCGGCTTGAACCGAATGGCGCCGTGCGCCTCATAATCGATCTGCTGGACAATCTCGGGAGCTGGCCGGGGTGGTGGCGTATAGGGGGCTTTCGCCAGCGTACGTGCCCGCTCCTTCAACCATACGAACGAGAACGGAAATCCCGCCCCGACGACAAGCCCCGCCGCGCTTTCCGCTGAAGCTGGCCGGCCCAGCACGGCCGCCGAGACGAAGCCTCCAGCTCCCAGCAGCATCTGCCGACGGCTCACACGGTTAAAAGTGCCAGTTTTCGGGCTCATGGTTCAGGCGTGCTCATTTTCTGTTCGCAGGTAAATCAGGCGCGCAGTCCTAACGGTCGGCTTGCGGCAGTCGTGTGGCAAGCCCGCGGTCGCAACTGTCGCGCTCCCCGTGGCAAGGGGAGAAACTCCGCTTCTGTCTGGGCAGTGACCTGCGCTATGCTCCGTGCCTGAGATATGTCGGTCCGTCGCCGTGCCAGCGAACGGCTCCACGGGCCTCGCGGATATGGGGGAAGCTATGGCGGGCGTTCTGATCGTGACAGGTGGCAGCCGCGGCATCGGCGCTGCAACGGCCAAGCTCGGAGCAACACGCGGCTACCGCGTCGCAGTCAACTATAATCGCAACCCGGCAAGCGCAGAGGCTATCGTCAAGGACATCGAGCAGTCCGGCGGGCGCGCCATCGCCATCCAGGCCGACGTCAGCCGCGAGGCGGACGTCGTACGGCTCTTCGAGACCGTCGACCGCGAGCTCGGCACCGTATCAGCTCTCTTCAACAACGCGGGCGTCGTGCACCTGATGAAGCCGATCACCGCGTTTGCGGCCGCAGACCTCGACGAGCTCTGGCGCGTGAACATCACCAGCCAGTTCCTCTGCGCCCGCGAGGCCGCCAAGCGCATGTCCACGAAGCTCGGCGGACAGGGCGGTGCCATCGTCAACATGTCCTCGGCCGCAGCTCGCCTGGGTGGGCCGAATGGATCGCTCGCCTATGCGGCTTCCAAAGGCGCCATCGACACGTTCACCACGGGGCTCGCGCTCGAGCTTGGGCCGCAAGGCATCCGCGTGACTGCCGTGCGGCCGGGTCTGATCGAAACGACGATCCACGAAGACATGGGCGACCCGGAACGGCTGGCGAAGCTCGGTCCGAGCGTGCCGCTCGGCCGCACAGGCCGCGCCGAGGAGGTCGCCGAGGCCGTGCTGTGGCTGCTGTCGCCACAGGCATCCTACGTCACCAACGCCATTATCGATGTGGGCGGGGGCCGCTGACGCGCGCCGTTCCGTGTTGGACCTTTTCGGTCTCCCCTGCGTTTTGAGAGCAGATCTCTAGACCCGCTCTGCAGGGCTGCGATGCCCCGCTACAGCAGCTCCGTTCCGGAAGCGGCCCATGATTCGGACCAGGACCTGGGTGAAGCGCTCGCTGATCGGCGCCGGCCTTGTTCTGGTCGCAGCAGCTGCCGTGACCGCTGTCGTCGCCATCGGCACCGTCCCGCCACTGACGGGTAAGCTCGCCATTCGCGGATTGTCCGAGCCAGTCTCCATCGTTCGCGATCGTTACGCCGTGCCACACATCACCGGTGCGACGCTGGCCGACGTCTACCGCGGACTAGGGTTCGCCCATGCCCAGGACCGCCTCTGGCAGATGGAGCTGATGCGCCGCGCCGGACAGGGCCGACTATCCGAGATCTTCGGCGAGCGGACGCTGGAGGCTGACATTTTCTTGCGGACCCTCGATCTCGCCGGACACGCCGATCGAAGCTTCAGCCGGTTTCCGCGCGAGGAACAGGAGCTGCTCACCGCCTACGCCGAGGGCGTGAATTCATTCATCGAGCGGCCGATGGGCCTGTTGGAGCAGCGCTTGCCGCCCGAGTTTCTGCTGCTGCGCCATCGGCCGGAGCCATGGCGACCTGCCGACAGCGTGACCCTCGTCAAGATGATGGCGCTTCATCTCAGCACGAATCTCGGCGCAGAGATCCAGCGGCTCACGCTTGCAGCCCAAGGATTCTCGCCGGCCGAGATCGATGACGTGATGCCGCTCAATGACGGCGAAAACCCGCCTCCCCTTCCGGATCTTTCGACGCTTTATCCGCTGCGGAGCCTTGAGCCGGCGACCCCGCGCTCGCGAACGGCTGCGCTGGAAACGTTCTTCGGAGCCGGAGCCTCCAACAACTGGGTCGTCACAGGCTCGCGGACGGCGAGCGGAAAACCACTGCTCGCCAATGATCCGCATCTGCGGCTCTCGGCGCCGTCGATCTGGTATCTGGCCCACCTCGCGCTCGACCGTCCGGAGCATGGGAAGATAAACGTTGTCGGGGCGAGTCTTCCGGGGACACCCGTCGTGGTGCTCGGACGCAGCAACACGCTGGCCTGGGGTTTCACCAATACCGAAGCCGACGTGCAGGACCTGTTCATCGAGAGGATGAACCCTGATGATCCCGAGTCATACCTGACACCGACCGGCTGGAAACGGTTCGACGTGGACGTGATGGAGATCCGGGTGCGCGGCGGTAAAACGCGCCTCGTGGAGCGACGGCGAACCCGGCACGGCCCGGTGCTACCGGCAAGCTTCCGCAACCTTGGCCAGATCCTTGGCCCGGGTCATGTCGCAGCCCTGCAGTGGACGGCCCTCTCGGACGACGACACGACGATCCTGGCGGGGCTGCTCGACGCAAACGTCCGGACCATCTCGGACTATATAGAGCACTCGCGTTGGTACGTTGTTCCCATGCAGAACATGGTCGTTGCCGACGTCGATGGGCACATCGGAATGATTTCTCCTGCCCGATTGCCCGTGCGCCACCAGGAGAACAAGGTGGCCGGGCGCGCTCCGGTGCCCGGCTGGGAGGCGGTCTACGACTGGCAGGGCTTCGTCCCCTTCGATCAGCTGCCGCGCACAGTCGATCCGCCCGAAGGTGCAATCAGCACGGCCAATGCGCGCATGACCAATGGTTCCTACCCGCACCTCATCACCTATGATTGGGAGGCCGATTATCGCCGTCGCCGCATAGATGAGCTCATCAATGGCAAGGCGGGCCATGACCTGAACACGATGCGAAAAGCGCAGCTCGATGTCTTCTCGCCAGCCTTTGCCGAGCTGGCGCCTTTGATGATCGCGGCGACCCGGCCATTCGTGTCGTCGAAAAATCAGCAGGACGTGCTCGACAAGCTCAGCGGCTGGGATGCTTCCATGCGAGCAGAGGCTATCGAGCCGCTTCTGTTCATGGCGTGGCTGAGGCAATCGGTGCGCGCCATCTATGCCGATGACTTGGGTCTGGCGTTCGACCAGTTCTTTCATCCGCGGGCGAAGGCGATGGTTCGCCAGCTGAAAGGTAAAGCGAGCCGCAATTGGTGTAATGCGAGCAACTGCGGGGAAATCCTCGCAGCAGCCCTGAAGCGCGCCACCGAGGAGCTGGAAACTGAATTCAGCAACGATCGCACGCACTGGACCTGGGGTGAGGCCCACGTCGCGACTGGCGAGAACCAGGTCTTCGGTGAATTGCCTTTCGTGGGCCGCTTTTTTCAGATCGGACTGGCGTCGCCGGGCGGCCCTTACACGCTGAACCGTGGCGTGACGGAGTTCGGCAGCGATGCGCCATTCGCCAATCGCCACGCATCGACCTATCGGGCGATCTACGACCTCGCAGACCTCGAGAGATCGCTTTATATGCAGCCGGCCGGGCAGTCCGGTAATCCGTTTTCACGGTATTACCGGACGTTCGAGAAGAGCTGGGCAGAGGGCGACTATATCCGGATCCCGACCGATCCCGGCATGATCGAGCGTGAGGCCATAGGAATCTGGCAGCTCACGCCATCATCACAGGGCGGCGGTTAGTCCAACCGGTACGTCAGGCCGGCGACGGCCCTCGCATCGACTTGGTGGCAAACATCACCAGGAACAGAATGGCGCTTGCGAGCAGGAGTAGTGATCCGATGATCGCGAGGGCTGGCTGGCCATGGTATTGCGCGAGCGGAAGGCCGATCAGAAACACCGGTGTTCCGAACACCGCAAGCAGAAGCTGAATTGTAGAAAGGAAGGAATCCCGCAAGCCCGGCCAGAGCCGATGGGTAATCCCAAATAGCGAATGGGCGACGAACCCGACCAGATTTATGTGGGCGTGGAGATGCGCATAAGCGAAGTCCTCCGCAATACCCATCCCGATTCCGAGCCCCATGCCGGCCACGAGATACATGAATGCGATAATCAGGAAAATCGATTCAATCCCGGCCTTCATAGCGTATCCCCTGCGATTGCATGAAAAGGCGGCAGACAATCTGCTTCAGTCATTCCGTTGTCAACAGAATTGACAGTATTGGCCGAGAATTCATGTGAGCTTGCTTGGGGCGCCCCAAAAAAGCGGGTCCGGATCACATGAAACGGAATGTTGCCCGCAGGCGACAGCAGCGGCAGCCATCAACAGCCCTTTCCAGAATGGGGTTGTCAGGCCGTCCAAGATGGCTTTGCTCGGGGTCGAGATCGAAGTCCACAATGCGTTTGGGGAGGGTCCATCCATGCGGAGACGCGTTTTCTGGACATGCATCGCCGGGATGATGCTGGCGGCCGGCGGCCAAGCCCTCGCCATTGCCACCTCCGGGGGCAGCGGCAGCATCAGCACGGAGGGCCCGTCGAGTGTGCGTGTCGACCAATGGCCAAAGGCGATCGACGAGTTCCTGGCGGGGAACTACGTGGAGCGCTCCGACGTGGTTCTGACACGCCGCGAATGGGACCCGGCCTCCTATCTCATCCGCTGGGCGACCAAGTCGCCCTTCTCCCATTCGGCCATGATCTTCACCAGTCCCGTCCACGAGACCGGGTACAAGAGCACCTTCGTGATCGAAGCCACCACCGACGGTGTCGACCTCAGCAATTTCCGCGATTACCTCGAGGACAAAAGCGCGATGGTGGCCATCAAGCGCCTCAGGCGGGACTGGTTCGATGCGGACAAGCAAAGCCGCGTGCGCGGTCTTCTGCTCGAAAACATAAAGGCCGATTACAATTACTGGGCCATCGTCAGGATTGTGCGTGACTTGTGGTTCGGTATCCAGAACACCATCGAAGGACAGGAGCAGACGGTCGAGTCGTTCCGCGACAGCGAATGGAAGCCGCCGAACTCATACATCTGCTCCGGGCTGGTCCAGGTTGGATTTGTCGAGGCAATCTCGGAATATATCCTGCGCCGGCAGCTTCCACCCTGGGTGCTGAACGAGGTCGTCTTCAACC
>JAEVZQ010000169.1 GCA_023392135.1 Pseudomonadota bacterium
AAAAATTCATGCCCTGTCCGCGGAGGGACGCTTTTCAGCAATCGCCCTCAGCGTCATTCCGGCGATGATCTACATAGTGGTCATGATGTCCGCTCCGACCTACTACGACGATGTCCGTAACGATCCGCTTTTCACGCTTGCAGTCTATACCGGCGCGTTTCTGTGGATATGTGGCGTGCTGGTCATGCGCAAAATGGTCAATTTTCGGATTTGACCAAGAGGGCTGCTGCCAATGCTGTTTGCGATGTTGCAGGTCGCTGAGCTCGAGCCGAAGTTCATCGGAGGCGTGATTGCGCTCTCCATTTTCCTACTCGCTCTGCTTATCATGCGCATTCTGCAGGCGCGCAGCGTCGTGCGGCGAAGGGTGGCGGCGGCCGCAGCCCCATTCGGTTCGGCGGCAGGCGTGCGACTGCGCTCGATAGAGAACGGCCGCGCCGATCGGCTTATGGCTCGAATGGAGCGATTCCTGGCGCCGAATGGCCGCGAAGCTTTAACACAGATGCGCAGGCAGCTCGTGCAGGCAGGGTTCCTTTCGCCCGCAGCCGTAACCTTGTTCTATGGCCTGCGGACCTTGCTTGCCATCGGCTTGCCGCTCACTCTGCTGGCCTCGACGAGCCTTCTCCCGGTCGAGATACCATCTGCGCTCATAATGGTGTTTGCCGCATGCGGCGCCGCATTGGGACTGGTTTTGCCGCCGGTGCTTCTGGATTTCCGAATTCGCGCCATGCGCGAAAAATATCGGCGTGTATTCCCCGACTTCATGGACCTTCTCATCGTGTGCATCGAAGCGGGTCAGAGCCTACCGAGCGCGCTGGAACGGGTTAGCCGGGAAATGAACGAGTTTTGTCCCGAGCTCGGAGCCAACCTCCACCTGCTGAACCTGGAGCTGCGCGCTGGCAGCACGATGACGGAAGCGCTGCACAGCCTCCATGGCCGCCTCGGGATCGACGAGATCCAAAGCCTCGCAGTTCTGCTGAAGCAGTCCGAAGAGCTCGGTGTCAGCATCGCCAATACCTTGCGAGTCTACGGGGACGAGATGCGCGACAAGAGATTGTCGAGAGCCGAGGCGAGGGCGAATGCGCTGCCGGTGAAAATGACGATCCCGCTGGGCTTCTTCATTTTTCCCGTCATTCTGCTGGTAATCCTGACCCCAGTCGTAATCCGCATAAAACATGCCTTTGTGTGAATAACCGGCTTCATATGCATTGAAGGGCACCATGGCTTCACTCCGCACAGCTCGCTTGGCCTTGAGCCTTGCCTCAGCGCTTCTCGTACCGGCTTGCACCGGGATTGAAACTGGCGAGGTCGTCGTGGGCAGCATTGTACCTCCCTCCGATCAGCGTCCGCAGGACGAACCCGTACAAATGGGCAAGCTCAATTACGCCGCTGGCGACTATGGGCTGGCAGAACGGCATTTCCAGCAGGCTGTGGAGGTGAATCCGAAGAGCATCGAAGCATGGCTCGGCCTCGCCGCATCCTACGATCGCCTGCACCGATTTGACTTGGCGGAGCGCGCCTATACTCGTGTCCTGGCGCTTGCGGGACGCGCACCGGCGGTGCTCAATAACTTAGCCTATCACAACATGCTCAAGGGAAATTTGGGGCAGGCGCGGGTCCTGCTGGCCGAGGCGGTGGCCAAGGACCCGGGCAACCCCGTGATCCAAGGCAATCTGCATCTGCTTGACACGTGGAAGACGGGCGGTACCGAGCCCCTGCCCGTGCCCGGCTGAGATCGGGTGATTGAGAGGGACTGCGAGGTGAGTCTGCAGCCATCTGCGCGCAACTACCGATTTACACAATCTCGCGTTCAGACTCGAGCCAGAACCACGCCGGCTGCAAACATCTGCGCCACACCGCTTCAGATCCTGAGCTCTGCCCCCTTGAGCCCGATAGGGGGTCTCGACTATCTATATGCCACCAGGCCGGGCCCCTCTGGCAGCTCAGGTGAGCTGTGATGTCGGACTGGACATCATCGGAAGCGGCCTGACGTGATCCTCTCCTGCCAGCTCCACATTGCTGATCGCCGTCTGAGGTCGACGCTTGGCCGCTCCCTCGTTTCCAACGAGACTAAGGGCGAGCCAAAATGGAGTTCCTTGCCGATTATTTGACCACCGGAGCCCTGTCGGCCTTCGGTCAGGTCGTTCTCATCGATCTCGTGCTGGCCGGCGACAACGCCATCGTCATCGGCCTCGCAGCAGCCGGGCTTCCAGCCGAGCAGCGCAACAAGGCCATCCTGGTCGGCATCATAGCTGCGACCGTCCTGCGTATCGCGTTCGCGGCCATTACGGTGCAGCTGCTGGCCATCGTCGGGCTGCTATTGGCCGGCGGACTCTTGCTGCTGTGGGTCTGCTGGAAGATGTGGCGCGAATTGCGCATCACAGCCGAGCTTGCGCACTCCGGGCAGGAAGCCCTGGCGGACGCGGATCTGGACCAGAGCGGGGGCATTGCCGAAGGCGCCCCGAAGAAGTCGTTCGGGCAGGCGGCGCTGCAGATTCTCATCGCCGACGTCACAATGTCGCTGGACAACGTACTGGCCGTCGCAGGTGCCTCGCGGGAGTACCCGCTGGTTCTCGTCTTCGGCCTGGTGCTCTCCATTGCGCTGATGGGCGTGGCGGCCGCTTACATCGCAAAGCTTCTACACCGGCATCGCTGGATCGCGTACGTCGGCCTGGCTGTCATCCTCTATGTGGCGCTCGACATGATCTGGCGCGGCGCAAACGACGTGTGGCCGCATATCGAAGCGGCGATTATCTAAGCTGATAGCGCAAGGCGAGGCAGAGTGGACGAGAGATTTGACGCGCGTGGCGCATCCTGTGCCATCCCGATCAGCGGCACAGCCGTCGCGTTTCCGCGTTTTTCGATTTCATCATCGATGAGCAGGATGCCATGAAGCCGATTTTGACGGGATAACCGGAAGCGGTCAAAAAGCCCCCGGCGGCTATACAGATTCCCGGCGGTCGGATGCAGATCTTCAATCGACCGCCGGAATATAAATGTGCACCGCTGTGCCGCGCCCGACCTCGCTCTCGATCTGCATTTCGCCCCCGATCTCCCGCACGAAGGCGTAGACCTGAGGCAGGCCGAGACCCGTGCCGTTCTCCCGCTTGGTGGTGAAGAACGGCTCCAGGACACGCATCCGGACCTCCGCCGGCATGCCGGCGCCATTGTCGCGCACCGTGATGCGGACAAACCGCCCCCTTCTTTGTCGCCTGCCATCGTGTGACCCGACGAATCCGGCCCAGCTTGCGGTGGAAATGTTGATCAACCCGCTTCCAAGATGCCCATTGGCCATGGAGTCACGGGCGTTCACGACCAGATTGAGGAGCGCAGCGTCCAAACGGGATGCGTCTGCTCGTATCTTTGGGACATCGTCGGCCAACTCGAGGCTCACTTGCGCCGCAGGCGAAGCGGCGCTTCGCATCAGCGCCTCCATCCCCGCGATCTCTGCATTGATGTCGGTGAGTTGTGCGGGCTCCAGTTGCGGCCGCGCGACACCGAGGAGCCGGGCGACCAGGCTCCGGCCGCGATCAACGGATTTGAGACCCTGGTCGACAACTTCTGCAACATGCGGATGATCATGGGGGAGCTTTGCCAGAAGTCGCAAAGCTGCGCTCATTGTCTGCAGAAGATTGTTGAAGTCGTGGGCGACACCGCTCGTGAGTTGCCCAACGGCCTCCATCTTAGCCAGACCGGCCATCCGGGCCTGGATGCTTGCCTCCCGGCGTGCATGCCGGACTCCAAACCACAGCAGCAGCGCTGCGAACGCAAGCGTCGCAATCGTTTCCGCAGTTGCAACCGCAGTCTGCCGAAGCCAGGGCAACAGCACCCGCTCCTCGGACAGGCCGACCACGACAACCAGCGGATAGCTCTCGAAGGCACGATACCCGAAGAGCCTGGCAACCCCATCGATCGCGCTTAGCTTATCGAACGTACCCTGAGGCGCCCGCGCCAGTGCTGCTTTCAGCACACTTTGACCATCTCCCGGGATGAGGCGTTGCCCTGTGCGATCGTCAGCCTGCGGCTGCCGGGCAATGAGAGTCGTATCGGCCTTCACGAGGGTGATGGCATCTCCGCTCTCCAGCCCAAGATCCTCGTATAGACGCTCGAAGTAGTCGACCTCCAACGCAGCCGCGATGACGCCGGCAAATTTGCCCTCCGCCGTATGCAAGCGCCGCGACAGGCCGACGAACCAAGTGCCGTCCAAGCGGCTGATGGCCGGATCGCCGACAAAAAAGCCGCGGTTCGCGTTCTCGACATGCGCTCGAAAGTAGTCACGATCCGCCACGTTCCGCGGTTGCGTATCCGGATAACTATCCTGGATGACGCGGCCATCGGGCCCGATGACGAACAGGCCCCGTATCGCAGGCAGGTTGCCGAGCATGCGGCGAAGTGAGCTCGCGAAAGCATCGTCATGCACTTCCAGGCCAGGGCTGCGACGCAGCTCCTCGGCAATGCTGAGCAGCGCGATATTAGCCGACCGCAAGATGCTGGCGGTTTGCTCTTCCAGCACTCGGGCGAGCGCCACCGCCTCGCGATGCGCCTCGGCAAAGCGCCGCTTGCGGTCTTCCAGCACATTGGACGCGACGAGCGCACAAGCGACCGCGCAGAGGGCGATTATCATCACGCCGATATTGCGGCGCCAGGGCGGGCTATTCGCACTCTGCTCTCTTGCCGAGCTGTGGCCGGCAGTCTCGGCGCGCAAATGGCCCGCCCAATCATGATTGTCTACCACAGCACCCCAACGGCTCGGTCCAGAAAACATATCCGCCGGAGGGAACATAACGTCATCGACAGGTGCAGGTCGAGACGGCTTCACGCGAATGGACCGAAAGTCTGTAACCCGCTGCGAACCCTGGCCCGCACGAGCAGCTCGCCTACAAGTACTCGCCTCCTCAGATATCGCCGAAGGAGACCAGCCGTGTCGACCGTCTCAGCCCTTGCCGCGCGCAAACTCCGGCACCTGAAATCGTCGCCGGTATGCCCCCGGTGTCAGGCCGGTGGTGCGTTTGAACAGGCGGCGGAAGAAGGCGGCGTCCTCGTAGCCGACTTTCCAGCTGATCTCGTCGGTGGAAACGTCGGTGCGTTCGAGGCGGCGCTTGGCGTCCTCGATGCGCAGGCGTTGGACATAGTCGATGGGCGCAAAGCCTGTCGCCTGGCGGAAGCGCCGCTTGAACGTGCGCTGGGGCAATCCAGAGCGGCGCACCATCTCCTCGACCGGGCTGGCGATGGAGAAATGGGTCGTGAGCCATTCCTGCGCGGCCGCGATCGCTGCATCACCGTGATCCCTGCGCCCCTCGAACACGATGAAAGGTGAGAGGCCGTCGTGATGCCACTGCAGCGCGAAGGAGCGTGCTATGGCCTGCGCCGCCGTCGCGCCGACGTACCGGACGATGAGGTAGAGCACGAGGTCGTGCCACGTCATCGAGGCGCCCGACGTGATCAGCTCCTCGCGATCGCCGGAGACTACCAGAACGCGTTCGGGTTGCAGAGGAACGTTTGGGAAAACCTTCGCGAACGCGTCGACATAGCCCCAGTGGATGGTCGTGTTGCGGCCGTCGAACAGGCCGGTCTCCGCGAGCAGGAACACGCCCGAGCATGCAGAGCACAGCAGCGCGCCCCGCTCATACATACGGCTCGACCAGTCGACGAGCTCCGGATAGCGGCCCGTCATCCAACCTCCGGGTCCGATCAGGACCGATGGCACGATGATGATGTCTGTCGTCTCGATCTCCGCCGCGGCGCGGCAAGCCTCCAGCGGTACCCCGCTCGCCAGAGCAACGCTGCCCCGCCGTGCCGCGACGATCTCGACCGTGAAGGGCGGGTCGGTTGGCAGGGAGGGGTCGACCCGCCCGAGCATGCGGAAGGATCCCAGCACGTCGTAGATGCCCGTCAGGGTCGAGATGACCGCATCGGGAATCGCCACGAGGCTGACGTGCAGCGGCCGGTTCTGTCCCGGCATGGGTACGCTCCCTGGCACGAATGAACCGCTTTTGACCCGTCTCCCACTGACGGGTCCGGCTGCAAGCCGTCATGTTCCCGTCCTCTTCGGCGCAAAGGGCGCCAGATACGGATCGGAGAGTGCGATGACTGTCAATCAGCATAAGCTCAATGCGCTTGTCGAGCGTCTTTTCGGGGATCTTTCGGCAGGATACGGGGGCGTAATGGTGAGCATCGGCGACAAGCTCGGGCTTTACAAGGCCATGGCCGGCGCCGGACCCCTGAGCTCGCAGGAGGTCGCCAGGCGCAGCGGCTGCGCGGAGCGGTACGTGCGCGAGTGGCTGAATTCCCAAGTCGCAGGTGGGTACATCGATTACCATCCCGCAGCAGCGACGTACGAGTTGACGCCCGAGCAGACCACGGTGCTGGCAGACGACTCGAGCCCCGTGTTCCTGCCGCATGCCTGGCAGGTGGTGGCGTCGATGTGGGCCGATGAGCCGAAGTCGCGCGCTGCCATCAAAACGGGCCGGGGCATGAGCTGGGGCGATCACGACGAGCGGCTGTTCTGTGGTGTCGCCGCGTTCTACCGCAACGCCTACAGCGCCAGCCTCGTCAAGGAGTGGCTGCCCGCGCTTACGGGTGTCACCGAGAAACTCGATCGAGGCGCCATGGTCGCCGACATCGGCTGCGGGCATGGGCATTCGACCGTGCTCATGGCCAAGGCCTACCCCAACAGCCGGTTCTGGGGCTTCGATGTCCATGAGGGCTCGATCACCGCGGCCCAGAAGATTGCGCGCGAGGCCGGTCTCGAAGATCGCGTAACCTTCGAGGTTGCGACATCCAACACATATCCTGCTCGCAGTTACGACCTGATCTGCTTCTTCGACTGCCTGCATGACATGGGGCGCCCGATAGATGCGGTGCGGCACGCGATGAAAGCCCTCGCCAAGGACGGCACGCTTATGCTGATCGAGCCCTTCGCCCGGGATCGCGTCGAGGAGAACATCAATCCCATCGGCCGGCTCTACTATGCCGCCTCGACCACGATGTGCTGTGCGCACGCTATTTCGGAGAACGGCACCCACGTTCTCGGCGCACAGGCCGGCCTGCGTCAGCTCGAGGATGTGCTGAAGGAGGCCGGCCTCAAGTCGATCCGCAAGGCGGTCGAGACACCGTTCAACATGGTCCTCGAGGCCAGGCTGTAGCGCTGACCCATGCAGGAGCGGCATATGCCTGTCCCCTGCATGACTTGCCCGAAGGCATCCCCATACAGGCCGCGCCGGTTCGCTCGCCGGCACGACCATGCCGAAATCATGAGTCTAACCCGTTCAGATCCGCAGCGCGATGGATCTCCGCTGCCGTATCACGTGCTTGCGGGAACCGGACCGGTACTACGGAGAAAGACCTCACCCAGCCGTCTGGAGAATGCGCTCTGACAACTTGCGGATGGCCGAGCAGCGCATCGTCGCCGGCACTAACGCGCTTTGGGCCCAGCGGGGTAGATGAGTGACCCGGCTCAGGTCGTCCTGGTTGTGGGCTCGTCGCTCATGCTCTTGCCGGTGAGCGCCAAGAATATGAAGCTCCAACCCCAGACCAGGAGCTTTATACCCGCAAGCAGACCGAGCGCCCAGATGGCCGAATAGGGTAGACTGATGAGGATCAGCACGCCCGCGGCGATGGCAACGATGCCGCTGAAGAGGACCCAACCCCAGCCCTCGTGCGGCCGCATCCGGAAGGACATGGCGATCTCCATGATGCCATCCGCGATGAAGAGCGCCGCGAGGATGATGGTCAGGCTGAAGATGCCCGCGAGCGGGAAGAAGGCGAGCCAGATCCCCACGAGCAGGTAAAGCAGGCCGATGATCAGATTCCAGAAAAAACCCGCCCAGCGCTTGACATAGAAGGCGTGCACGATCTGGCCGATGCCGGCTATCAGGAGAACCCAGCCCAGGACGATCTTTGTGGCTAAGGTCGAGGCGAACGGGAATACGATTGCCGCAATCCCCACGAGGACGAGCAGGATTCCAAGTGCCAGAAACCAGCCCCAGTTCCTTGTGACATCCTGCCGGGTTTCGCGGAAGACGGCGTCGAAATCTGCTTGCGTAGCCTGATGGGCCATGGCGCACCTCGCATCGTAAGCCGCACCCCCCATCACTCGCTTATTTAATGGCGCCGAGGTCAACTGTCATCCGCCATCGTTCGCCTTCGTGAACGCAGGGCCTTATTTGCGTGAACGTCGTTGAATGACATCTGGTCCCGGTGCGTCAGCGCATTCGCCGTGCTCACCTTGCCTCAGTCGTGTGCTGGTTTTGCGCTCCGTCCCGTAAACTCACGCGAATGTCGGTAGGTCCGGGTTGCGCTCCTCCGCATGGCCCCCTACGTGCAGCCCCAGCCGGCAGCAAACAGGACGTGCTTATGGACGCCATTCTCCCCCTCCTCACGGACCCCGCAGCCTGGGTTGCACTCGTCACGCTGATCGTGATGGAGGTGGTGCTCGGTATCGACAATCTCATCTTCATCGCCATCCTCACCAACAAGCTGCCCGAAGGCCAACGCGACCTGGCGCGCAAAATCGGCATCTCGGCAGCGCTGGTGCTGCGGCTGGCCCTGCTGTTCACCATCGCGGCGATCGTGCAACTCACCACGCCAGTATTCTCGATCTTCGGGCTCGATTTCTCCTGGCGCGATGTGATTCTCATCGCTGGCGGCCTGTTCCTGGTCTGGAAAGCCACAAAGGAGATCCACCATCGTGTCGATCCGGACCCCGCGCCTGACATGTTCGATCGACGCACTGTTGCCGTTGGCACCGGAACGGTGATCGTGCAGATCCTGCTGCTCGATATCGTGTTCTCGATCGACAGCATCATCACCGCAGTCGGCATGACGCAGCATGTACCCATCATGGTCGCGGCCGTGATCGTCGCCGTGGTGCTGATGCTGATCGCGGCCACGCCGCTATCGAACTTCATCGCTGCCAACCCGACGATCGTCATGCTGGCGCTGAGCTTCCTGCTGATGATCGGCATGGTGCTGATCGCCGACGGCTTCGGGGTGCACGTGCCGAAGGGCTATGTCTATGCCGCGATGGCCTTCTCTGCCCTCGTCGAAGCGCTCAACATGCTGGCCCGGCAGGCGCGGCGGCGGGAGAAAGCGGCCGTCGAGAGCGGGCCTTGACGGTGATGCTCGGGCGCCCCGCTGACCCGCCCTCACCTCTACCCGTTAAGGGCGATGCGGACAGGCGGGCGAGCACCGTGAGGAGGCCTATCCTCAACAGGAAGCCAGCCGGTCGTGGCCTTCACGCTATTGACGCTTTGAGGGAGGGAGAGCACTGTCCACGGAACGTTCTGGGGATTCTCGTCCTCCTTGAGAGAGGATGCATTTGAAAGGGGGGCCGCTCGTGCCTGTTCGCACGCCGCATC
>JAEVZQ010000218.1 GCA_023392135.1 Pseudomonadota bacterium
GGGTGTTGGCCTCGCAGCCATTCAGACTGTGTTCGAGGGTTCGGACGTCAACACCTTCGATCGTCTGCGGGAAAATCAACGACGCTATGGTCTGCGCATTCCCTTCGGGCACGCTGTCGCGGGCTCGGCCTCGGCAGACGCCGTCCCCGCAGTCATGAAGGCCTATCGCACCGGCGGAACCCCCTGGTTCGTCGTGATCGCGCCGGATGGCAGCGTCGTTTACGACGGATTTCAGCTCGATGCGGAGGCTCTCATCCAGGCGCTTCGCCCGCCCGCCCCGATCCCCACGCCGCTGGTCTCATGAGGAGTTGGCTGGCACATCGGCCGAAACACGGATGAGCGCCGGCGCTCGATCGTGAGGCATCTCAAACGAGCAATCCGCGTGCAACGGTGATCTTCGGCTACTCAGATCACCGCATCTTGTCGGTCGGTGGGGATGGTTTTCTGTTAGAGATCAGCGACTTGAAAATGGCGCGAGCGACGGGACTTGAACCCGCGGCCTCCGGCGTGACAGGCCGGCGCTCTAACCAACTGAGCTACGCCCGCTAAGAAATATGGCGAGCCGTGCTGACCCGCCGTCACAGGCCGATCCTTTACGTGAGACGCCGGGGTACGTCAAGCCAGTGCAGTTCGGCGTAAGCCGCTTTCTGGCCATTCAATTCCATCGGCCCGCATGTTCCGCGGGGAACAGCCAGATCGGGACAGCCAGCCTAGACCAGCAACAGGTGAGCGGCAGGAGATGTCTGCCGCGGTCCTGCAACAAAGAATGACGGAGATATCAAGTGAGCACGACCATGACACAGCTGGCTCCGTCCAGCCTGACGACCACCCTGGCGTCCCCGCGCCCTGGTCTTTTTACCTGGATGAGGAAGATGGCCGAGGCCTACAGGCAGTCCTTCGAGCGCAGAGCGGCCGTAACGATAGTCCGCAATCTCGACGATCACCTGCTGAAGGACATCGGCCTCGACCGCTCCGAGATCGTGTCGATGATTTATGGACGACCCGACGCTACCCGCCGCGGCCGCGGCTGAGCATAGAGTCACTCACGTCGATCATCGCACGCCGGCTAATCCGTGGTATCGCCGCTCGCCGAGACCAGCTGCGGCGGCCGGCGGCTCAGTTGCTTGCGCATGTAAGCGACCGGCAGGTTCTGGCCGAGTGGCAGCGAGCGCACGCCATGTGAAGACGTCTCGTACCCGAGCCCCTGGAAGAATTCGGCGGCATTGAGCGTCGCCTCGACCGACAGCACGTCGAAGCCGGCCTTTCGCGCAGCGGCTTCGGCGACTTCGACAAGCCTCGTCCCGAGCCCGACGCCCGTGAACATCGGCCTCACGTGAACCCAGCGGATCCGAGCGGCAGAGACGCTGCCGTCGCCTGCGGTCCACCCTGCCGTCGCGACGAGCTGCCCGTCGAACCATGCCCCGAACAGCTGGCCACGCCGGATGGCCTCCGATAAAGCCTCAGTATAGGCCATGCTGTAGATATGGTCCGAGTAGGCCGCAACTTCTTCTTCGGTGAAGGTCTGGCTTGCCAGCACCCGAAAGGAGCTGGCCTGCAGAGAACGCACTTCGGCAAGGTCGTCCGGGCCGATCGGCCGAATCTCGGCGGCAGCGGCGATCTCGTTCGTCACAGCATGCGTCCCGGCCTTGCGGTCACATTGCCCCTCCGCCCGAGCGACTAGCTCACGATCCGGTCCATCGGTCAAGATGTCTCATCTGGTGCGCGCCGGCTGCTCTGTCGCCCCCTCGGCCCGCTTCTGAGGCTGATCGACCTGCGGATCGTACTCGGCTTGCTTGCACGAGCAGCCCTGGACGTACTCCTTGCGGTAACGGAATGCCGCCTGGAGCGATTTATACGGCTGACGGGTGCTGTAGGAGACTGCATCCTCCATGCTGCCTCCTGGATTCTGGTGGTAGAACAATTCCGCCGGTGCGGCACACTTCGACTGGCAGACCTGCGCGTCGTGATCGAAGTGATTGGGCAGCGTCGAGAAGCTCACCGGGAAGTAATAGCCGTCACACAGCCGGACGCAGACGGTGCGGAATGTAGCGAACGGCAGGCTCTCGTACCGGCCGCCGTACGGCCCGCCGCTGTCCTCGTCCTGCCAGATGGACGAGAACGGATCGAACCGGCGCGCCTGCTGCTCGTATGTGGCGCCGCAATTGTTCCGCGCCAGCTCCTGGACGATATCCTCCTGATATGAGCGGTTGCCCGACGAGAGGATCTGCTGCTTCTGCGCCTGGATCTCAGCGAGCCGGCTCCGCGCCTGCTCCACCTGCCTGTTCAGGTCGACGCACTGGCGCGTACGGCGCAGCGATTTGGCGAACAGGAAATATTCGAAGCAGTTGTTCCGTTCGAGCTGCGCCTGGCCGGACTGATACTCCCGATCGGCAGCACGCATCTCCTGCTCCAGCCTCGGCAGAAGCTCGCGTGACTGTGAGCCGCGGTTCGCCTCCTGCGCCAGCCGCTGCTCGAGCTGAAGGCAGATGGCCGACCGATTGCTCGACTGCCAGGACGGTTGTTGCTGCTGAGGGGGCGGCTCGCGGTAGACAGGCTCACGCGGCCGCCGCTGCTCCTGCTGCCCCCAGCCCCAGTCCCACGGCCAGCCCTGCGCCAGAACGGGCCCAGCAGCAACCATCAACAACGCGACCGCGCAAGCGAAGCCACCGGCGCGGCGCTTCGATATTCCACCTGGAACGAGGCGCATCGTGAATATCACACCCATGCAGCGCGAGCCAAAATCCCCGGCGCTGATCTCCCGCATTCTTGCAAGAAACCCCGCTAGTCGGTCAATGCAGCGCAAATGGGGCGTCCACCTCTCGATCAACGACGGTTCGACGACCCCTGCACCGGATCCTGCCGGCTCCAGCCGGTCGCTCCCATCGGCGGCGGCTGCCATCGATCGTGCCGCCGCGCGATCACGCCGGACGCCTCGCCGAGCCAGCCGACCACTCCGCTTGACGTCCCCGGGCAGCCTCACGCATAAGGGCACGCATGAAGAGAGCCGCTATCATCTCTGCCGCACCCGAGTGCTGCGGCATCATTTGCTACATTATTTCGAGCTAGCGCATCGCTGGCGCGCGGCCGCTCATCTTCTCCAAATCCAAGAGCCACGCCCCGCCAGCAGGTCAGGGGAACGCCGTGACGCTCACGCTCTACAATACGCTGACCCGCCGCAAGGAGCGGTTTCAGCCGCTCGATCCGAAGAACGTGCGCATGTACGTGTGCGGGCCGACCGTGTACGACTATGCGCATATCGGCAACGCGCGGCCGGTCATCGTCTTCGACGTGCTGTTCCGGCTGCTCCGGAATATCTATGGCGCCGAGCACGTCACCTACGCGCGCAACATCACCGACGTAGACGACAAGATCAACGCGCGGGCGGCGCAGGAAGGCGTTTCCATCGGCGAGATCACCGAGCGAACGACGCGGCAGTTCCACGAGGATATTGCCGCTCTCGGCGTGCTACTGCCGACCGTCGAGCCGCGCGCGACGGATCACATCGAGGATATGAAGCGCTTGATCGAGGCGTTGGTCGCCAAGGGCTGCGCGTACGTCGCCCAGGACCACGTGCTGTTCGACGTCGCCGCTATGCCGGATTACGGCCGCCTCGCCAATCGCAGCCTGGAGGAGATGGAGGCCGGTGCCCGTGTGGACGTGGCGCCTTATAAGAAGGGGCCGATGGACTTCGTCTTGTGGAAGCCCTCGAAGCCCCGCGAGCCTGCCTGGCCGAGCCCGTGCGGGATTTCCGCCCCCGGCCGGCCCGGCTGGCATATCGAGTGCTCGGCCATGGCAGAGCGGCATTTAGGCGACGTGTTCGACATCCACGGTGGCGGAATTGACCTCGTGTTTCCGCACCACGAGAACGAGCTGGCCCAATCCCGTTGCGCGCATGGGACGCCGCTGATGGCACAGGTCTGGATGCACAACGGCTTTCTGCAGGTCGAGGGCGAGAAGATGTCCAAGAGCCTGGGGAATTTCGTGACGATCCATGAATTGCTGGCCGCCGACAAATTCGGCGGGCGTTCCTGGCCCGGCGAGGTGCTGCGGTTCAATATGCTTCGGACGCACTATCGGCAGCCGATCGACTGGACGGTTGAGGCCCTTGAGCAGAGCACGGCCATTCTGGAGTCCTGGTTTCCTTTCGAAACGCAATTCGGAGAAACCGACAAGAACAAAGCATCGCCGGTCCTGGAAGCTTTATCCGACGATCTCAACACGCCGAAAGCAATTGCTGAGCTTCATCGCTTGAGCGATGCCGGCGAGCGCGGCGCAGTCGGTTTCGCGTTGGCACTGCTCGGATTTGACGGCAAATCGCTGAAGTCAGAGCACGAGGCAACCGAAGCCAAGCGCAAAGAGCTAGCCAGCACCGTCGAGCCACGCATCGCCGAGCGCCTCGCCGCCCGAAAAGCGAAAAACTTCGCCGAAGCCGACCGAATTCGCCAAGAGCTCGCAGCCATAGGCGTTCAACTCAAGGACGCCAAGGACCCCGCCACCGGCGAGATCGTCACTACCTGGGAGGTCAAGCAGTAATGCCGCCACTCCATCTCAATTCTACGAGCCGGGTCACCAGCCAGTCCCCTCTCCCCGAGGGGGAGAGGGTTTGGGTGAGGGGGGCACGCCGTTTGCCGCAATTCCGAACCGGTTGCAAATTCCCCGTCCCCAATTCCTCCGTCTCGCTTCACTTCTTAGCTCATAACCCCTCGCCCCGACCTTCTCCCTCCGGGAGAGGGGAATTCCGGTCGACTCGCGTCTATTGGGATTTAAGTTTCGTCGAAACGCGTAGTGGCTACAAATTCGGCAGTGACAACAGTCACAAAGGCCAGTTGAAGAGGAGATGATATGAACACTCCGACCGCTACCCCCACGCTCGACCACATCGGTTTGACCGTCAGCGACTTCGCGCGCGCCAAAGCCTTCTACTCGGCCGCGCTGCAGCCGCTCGGGATCAAAATCCAAATGGAGCTCGTTGAAAACGGCAGCGTTGCCGCGTTCGGCCGCTCCAGGCCGGAGTTCTGGATTGCGGGCGGCACGCCGACGAGCCCCATGCATATTGCTTTTGCGGCAACCAATCGCGCCGAGGTCGACGCGTTCTACAAGGCCGCTATGGCAGCCGGGGCCAGGGATAACGGCGCGCCGGGCCTGCGGCCGCAGTATCACCCCAATTATTACGGCGCGTTCGTTTTCGATCCAGACGGGCACAATATCGAAGCCGTCTGTCATCACGCCGAGTGAGCACCCATGAACGAGAAAGATACCGATCCGCCCTTTCAGCGCCACCGCATTTATTACCGGATCCTGAAAATCGCCGTGATCATCGCGGCCGTCGCCCTCGCCCTCCGCCTTGCCGACGTCATCTGAGGACCAGCATTTGTCGCGCGAACGCCTATACC
>JAEVZQ010000275.1 GCA_023392135.1 Pseudomonadota bacterium
CCCAACCGGCGCTCGATGGCTTCCAGCGCGAGCTTGGCCTTGCTGCCGTCTGGGCCGCCCGCCTGGGCCATGTCGGGGCGGCCGCCGCCACCCTTGCCGCCCAGCATCTCGGCACCGGCTTTGACGAGATCGACTGCGTTGTACGACTTCGTCAGGTCCTCGGTGACGCCCACAGCGATGCCGGCCCTGCCGTCCTCGGTGACGCCGACGATGGCGACGACGCCCGAGCCGAGCTGCTTCTTGCCGTCGTCGATGAGGCCGCGCAGGTCCTTCGGATTGAGACCCTCGACGGTGCGGGCAAGCAGCTTGATGCTACCCACCGTGCGGACGCTATCCGCAGCACCAGCCGCGCCGTTGCCGCCACCACCCAACGCGACCTGCCGCCGGGCGTCGGCAAGCTGACGCTCGAGCGTGCGACGCTCCTCGATCAGCGCCTTGATGCGCTCGAGCACCTCTTCCGGGCGCACCCGCAGAGCCGCTGCAGCCTCACGGACGCGATCATCCTGCTGGTCGAGGTAGGTCCGCGCGCCCTCTGCCGTCAGCGCCTCGATCCGGCGCACCCCGGCAGCGGAGGCGCTCTCCGAAACGATGCGAATGATGCGGATGTCTCCGGTGCGCCGCACGTGCGTGCCGCCGCACAGCTCCATCGACCAGGGCCGGTTCGCGCCGTTCGGTGATTCGCCCATCGTGACGACGCGGACCTCATCGCCATACTTCTCGCCGAACAGGGCCATGGCGCCGCTCTCCATCGCCTCCTCCAGCGACATGAGACGCGTTTCGACGGGCACGTTCTGGGCGACGATCGCGTTCGCGATGTCTTCGACCTGCCTGACCTCGTCGCCCGACATGGGCTTCGGATGTGAAAAGTCGAACCGTAGCCGGTCGGGCGCAACGAGGGACCCTTTCTGCGCGACGTGGCCGCCCAGCACCTGCCGGAGCGCCTCGTGGATGAGATGCGTCGCCGAGTGGTTCGCGCGGATGGCCGAACGGCGCTTGTGATCGACCTCGAGCTCGACCGCATCATCGATGCCGAGCTTGCCCTTCTCGACCACGCCGTAATGGACGAACAGGTCCCCGAGCTTCTTCTGTGTATCCGTGACCCGGAACACCGCCCCATGCGGGCCGCGAATGACGCCGGTGTCGCCGACCTGACCGCCCGATTCGCCATAGAACGGCGTCTGATTGAGCACGATCGCGCCCTCGTGGCCCGCCTCCAGGCGCTCGGCACGGTGGGTGTCCTTGACGATACCGCGGATGACGCCTTCGGCCGTCTCGGTCTCGTAGCCGAGGAACTCGGTGGCGCCGACCTCCTCCCGCATCTCGAACCAGACGGTCTCGGTCGCCGCCTCGCCGGAGCCCTTCCAGGCCTTGCGCGCCTCTTCCTTCTGGCGCTCCATCGAGTCGTTGAAGGCGTCGGTATCGACGGCGATGCCGCGAGACCTCAGGGCATCCTCCGTCAGGTCGAGTGGAAAGCCATAGGTATCGTAGAGCTTGAAGGCAACGTCACCCGCAAGCACATCGCCCTGCTTCAGGCCAGCACTCGCCTCGTTGAGGAGGCCGATGCCCTTCTCCAGCGTGCGGCGGAAGCGGGTCTCCTCGAGCTTCAGCGTCTCGGTGATGAGGGGCTGCGCGCGCACCAGCTCATGATACGTATCGCCCATCTGCCGGACGAGCGCCGGCACGAGCCGGTACATCAGCGGGTCCCGGGCGCCAAGCAGGTGCGCATGGCGCATGGCGCGTCGCATGATCCGGCGCAGGACGTAGCCCCGGCCCTCGTTCGACGGCAGCACCCCGTCCGCGATGAGGAAGCTCGTTGCGCGCAGATGGTCTGCAATCACTCGGTGGCTCGCCTTGAACTCACCCTTCGCCTCCACCCCCGTAGCGTCGACCGACGCCGCGATCAGGGCCTTGAACAGGTCCGTCTCGTAGTTGTCGTGGGTGCCCTGCAGCACCGCCGCGATCCGCTCCAGCCCCATGCCCGTATCGATCGACGGGCGCGGCAGCGGAACCCGATCGCCGGGCGCGCGCTGCTCGTATTGCATGAACACGAGGTTCCAGATCTCGATGAAGCGATCTCCGTCCGCATCGCGCGAGCCGGGAGGCCCGCCGGGTATGCTGGGGCCGTGATCGAAGAAGATCTCCGAGCAGGGGCCGCATGGACCCGTGTCGCCCATCGCCCAGAAGTTGTCGGAAGTCGGGATGCGGATGATCTTGTCGTCCGGAAAGCCGCTGACCTTCTTCCAGATCCCAAAGGCCTCGTCGTCCTCGTGGTAGACGGTCACGAGTAGCCGCTTCGGGTCGAGGCCGTACTCCTTGGTGACGAGCCGCCAGGCCAAGTCGATGGCAAGCTCCTTGAAGTAATCGCCGAAGGAGAAATTGCCCAGCATCTCGAAGAAGGTGTGGTGCCGGGCCGTATAGCCGACGTTATCCAGATCGTTGTGCTTGCCGCCCGCGCGCACGCACTTCTGCGAGGTCACCGCGCGCGAATAGGGGCGATGCTCCTGCCCGGTGAAGACGTTCTTGAATTGCACCATGCCGGCGTTGGTGAACATCAACGTCGGGTCGTTACGCGGCACCAGCGGCGAGGAAGGCACGACCTCGTGGCCCTCCTTGCGGAAGAATTCCAAAAAGGCGCTGCGGATCTCGTTGACGCCGGTCATGGGTGCGGTCTCTTCAAATCTGCTTATCGTTGAATCTGCTTGTCGTGACTTCGGGGCGCCGCGCGCGCTAGGCTTTGCTGGGGAGCACCGAAGAAATAGCCGCCGAAGTGGCCGTTCGGATTGCGGCGCCCGCGCGCATGAACCTGCCCAACGCGCTTCAGCCCCGCGCGCTCCGCACCGGCAGCTTCGAACGACCGTTTTTAGCGATGCCTATGGTCGCTGTCCAGAAAGCGAGCTGAGTTGGTGGGGGGCGCTAGATACCGAGGGAGATGGGGTCTCCCGAGGAGATCACAACCTTTCAGATCCCCAGGCCCGGCTTCGACATACGGAGCCTTCAGCTATCTCTGCTCACTACCCTCTCACGTTAGAGATAGCGGCCGCTACGTCCCAGCTCGGCGGGTCCTCGGTGTTCCGGTGTTACGGAGACCCATGGGCAGGCGAACTACGCAGCCCGCCTGTTCCCTCCCTGTCAGCGATCACAAACGCGCGCCCGTTACTTGTTCACGGGACTTTCTGGATCCATCAACAGAGCCACGAGATCCTTGATCTGCTCGACGGTGAGCACCTTGTTTGCTCCGAAACGCGGCATGTTCGCGCAAGCGATGTGCGCATGCGGATTGTAGATCCGCTCGTAAACGACCTTTGCTTCAGCTTCGGAGAAATCGCGGTCCTTGCCGTAGTTCCGGAGGCTCGGCCCCAGGGTTCCGTAGCTCACCTCCTTCGGGTCGAGCTGATGGCAGGCGTAGCAGTTGCCGCCATTCTCGCGGCGCGGGGGATAGTCCGAGAACCGCAGGCCATAGCCCGACTGCGCAAGCTTCTCGCCCTTTTTCCAGTCGCCGAGGAGCTTGCCGTCAGCGGGATAGACGATTTTCGCCCTTTCGCGCTTCATGATGGCGTCCGCCGCTGCGTTGGAAGGATGATTGCGGCTCTCGGTGCATTCCTTCATCGTCTGGTCCTGGGCGAGCCGCTCCTGCCACTCGGGCGGCGCGCTCTTCCAGCTATCCTTCATCACCTGCTCGACTCGTATGGCATCGACCATAGGCTTGTCCTGCGCGTAGGCTGCAGCACCAGCCGTCAGTCCGATCGCAACGAGAGCGACGAGCCCTCTTCTCATGACACTCCTCCCTCTCGTTCAGCGCTTGAGACCCGGGGCGGAAATCTCGCCGCCTCTCGCCTTGTCGTTCAGATACATTGTGAGCGCGATGGTCGCATCGGATGCATAGTCGATACGTCCCAACCGCATCTGCCAGTAGCAGTCATAGATGCGGTGCTGCATCGTCATGACGTGGGCAGAGGAGACGCGATAAGCCGGCCATTCACCAACGACCCTTTTTGCCTCTTCGTGATCGGCCAGATATGGAAGCGGCTGCAGGCGAATGCGTTTGCCCTGATCGTTATGACAGGTGGCGCATGAGAAATCCATCGGACCCTGCCGGCGGTAGAAAATCTCCTCGCCAATAGCAAGCATCTCTTTTTCTTTGGGATGCTCGACGTGAGGAGCGAATTCCATAC
>JAEVZQ010000309.1 GCA_023392135.1 Pseudomonadota bacterium
GATCAGACTCGTTGGTGCGGCCTTTACCCGGAAACGAAAGCGCCGGCCAATGGTCCGGCCGGCGCACGACAGCTCAGCGGACCGGAGGAGCGTATTGGATGCCACCATCGGTCCACAGTGCGTTGAGACCACGCTCGATCTTGATACGCGAGTTCTTGCCGACGTTGCGGTCGAATATCTCCCCGTAGTTGCCGACGGCCTTAATCGCCCTGACGGCCCAGTCGTTGTCGAGGCCGATCCCCTGCCCGTAATCACCCTCGACACCCACAAGGCGGCGAATATCCGGGTTGGTCGAGGATTTCATTTCCTCGACATTGGCCTGCGTGACGCCCAGCTCCTCGGCATTGAGCAGCGCGAAATGCACCCACTTCACGAGCGTGAACCACTGGCTATCGCCCTGGCGGACCGATGGGCCAAGGGGCTCCTTCGAAATGATCTCGGGCAGCACGATGTGCTCATCCGGATTGCGCAGCTGCAAGCGGACTGAATAGAGGCCCGAGGAGTCGGTCGTATATGAGTCGCAACGGCCGGCTTCATAGGCCTGCAGGCATTCTTCCGCCTTCTCGAAAACGACCGGCTGATACTCCATTTTGTTCCTGCGGAAGAAGTCCGCGAGATTGAGCTCCGTCGTCGTCCCGGTCTGCACGCAAACGGTCGCGCCGTTCAGCTCCTTCGCCGACGTGACCCCCAGAGACTTCTTCACCATGAAGGCCTGGCCGTCATAGAAATTGACGCCGACGAAGCTCAGGCCCAGCGAGCTGTCGCGCGCCATGCTCCAGGTCGTGTTCCTGGCCAGCACATCCGACTCACCGGACTGCAACGCCGTGAAGCGCTCCTTCGCCGTGGTAGGGACATACTTCACCTTGTTGGGATCGCCGAGCACCGCGGCCGCGATCGCCTTGCAGTAATCGACGTCGAGACCCGTCCAGTTGCCCTTGTCGTCGGGCTGCGAGAAACCGGCGAGGCCGATATTGACGGCGCAGTTGAGCATGCCACGCTGCTTTACTGCGTCGAGTGTTTTCTCCTGGGCCAGAGCTGCACTGCCAAGGCCGACTGCAAGCGCGGATACCAATCCGAACTTGATCACTCGTTTCATCGCGCAATCCCTCCGTTGAGACAAAGCATCCCGATTTTCGTTTCGGGATTCCTTTGGAGCCTGTTTCAGTTTTGCCGTTTCAGGTTCGCAAGTCATTCTTGATCGAGTAGCCGCTCTCCTAATGATTGAGAATTTGCGACAGGAACAGCCTGGTGCGGTCAGATTTGGGATCGTTGAAGAACGTGACCGGATCTCCCTGCTCGACGATCTCGCCACGGTCCATGAAGATAACGCGATCGGCAACCGAGCGCGCAAAACCCATTTCGTGCGTGACGCAAAGCATCGTCATCCCGGATTCGGCGAGCTCGATCATGACATCGAGCACCTCCTTGATCATTTCGGGATCGAGGGCCGAGGTAGGCTCGTCGAACAGCATGACCCGCGGGTTCATGCACAGGGCGCGCGCAATGGCGACGCGCTGCTGCTGGCCGCCCGAAAGCTGCCCCGGATACTTGTGCGCCTGCTCCGGGATCTTGACGCGCTCAAGGTATGTCATGGCCATACGCTCCGCCTCGGCGCGCGGCATTTTCTTCACCCACACCGGTGCGAGGCACAGATTATCGAGAACGGTTAGGTGCGGAAAAAGATTGAAGCTCTGAAATACCATGCCTACTTCGGAGCGGATTTTCTCGATGTTCCTGAGATCGCTGGTGAGCTCGATGCCATCGACGATGATCTTGCCCTGCTGATGATCCTCGAGGCGGTTGATGCAGCGGATCAGTGTCGACTTGCCGGAGCCGGAGGGGCCGCAAATGACGATTTTCTCGCCCTGGGCCACTGAAAGATTAATGTCGCGCAGAACGTGGAATTCGCCGAACCACTTGTTCACGCCGATGAGCTCGATGGCGGGTACGCTGGTTTGTGCCGCGAGCGTTGCTGCGGCAGACGGCTGAGCCATGATCCCTCCCGGGACTTCGAATTCATTATGGCGGAACGGCCCCCTTGAAACCCGATGAGCCGATTCCGCAAACGGATTTGTGGAGTATGCCCGACGCTTTCCGCCTGCGCAATGACGCGATTTTACGTGATTGCTGGGTGCGAATTGCCGTTGTTTGGAGCGCACAAAATGGTGCGGCGCAGGATCGGCGTTAAGCGCGCCAATCCTCGGCGATCATCGCAGCTCCTTTCTCGGCGATCATCATCGTTGGCGCTGCAGTATTGCCGGACGTTATCGTCGGCATGATCGCGGCATCGACCACGCGCAGGCCTTGGAGGCCATGCACCTTCAGGCGCGGATCGACGACGGCGTTCTCGTCGGTGCCCATCTTGGCTGTGCCTACCGGATGGAAAATTGTCGTGGCGATGTCACCGGCCGAGCGGGCCAGCTCCTCGTCCCCGTCGATGTGGGGCCCGGGCTTGAACTCCTCAGCCTGGTAGCGGGCCAGTGCCGGTTGCCTCGCAACGTGCCGCGTCAGCCGGATGCTATCCGCGGCGACGCGGCGATCCTCCTCGGTGGCGAGGTAATTGGGCTTGATCTCCGGATGGGCGAAACCGTCAGGCGATGTGATGCGAACGTGTCCGCGGCTCGTCGGCCGCAGGTTGCAGACGCTCGCCGTGAAGGCCGGAAACGGGTCCAGCGGCTCGCCGAACTTCGGCAGCGTGAGCGGCTGGATATGGTACTGCAGATTGGGCGTCTCGCGGCTCGAGTCGGACTTGGCGAAGCAGCCGAGTTGGGAGGGGGCCATCGACATCGGCCCGCTCCGCTTGAGCGCGTACTCCAGCGCGATGCCGGCCTTGTGCCAGAGCTTCTGCGATCGCTCGTTCAGGGTCCTGACACCGGAAACTTTGAACGCGCAGCGGACCTGCAGATGGTCCTGCAGGTTCTCGCCAACTCCTTTCAGCGTGTGCTGCACCTCGATGCCTGCGGACTTGAGCACGTCCCCGGGTCCGATTCCCGATAGCTGTAGAATCATCGGCGATCCGATCGCGCCCGCCGCCAGGATCACCTCGCGCCGTGCTGCAACCGCGCGCGCTCCGGCTCCTTTCTGACGGTAGGTCAGGCCGGTGACGCGCTTGCCCTCGAGCCTCAGCTTTTCGACGGTGGAATGGGTAAGCAGCGTCAGGTTCGGCCGGTTCAGCGCAGGGCGCAGGAAGCCCTTTGCCGAAGACCAGCGCCAGCCTTTGCGCTGATTGACGTGGAAATAGGATGAGCCCTCGTTATTCCCGCCGTTGAAGTCGCGTATACGCGGAATACCGGCCTGCTCGGCGGCTTCGGCCCAGGCTTCGAGAATTTCCCAGCGAACCCGCGGCTGCTCGATCCGCCACTCGCCGCCGCGAGAATGCAGACCCTCGAACTCTTTGTCGTCGGGCTCCAGCGCCCACTGGTCCTCATGCCTGAGGAAGTAGGGGAGCACATCCTCCCACGCCCACCCCGGATTGCCGAGCTGGCGCCACTGATCGTAGTCGCGGGCCTGGCCGCGCATGTAGATCATGCCATTGATGGCGGAGCAGCCGCCCAGAACCTTGCCGCGCGGATACTGCAGTTTGCGCCCGTTGAGTCCCGGCTCGCTCGCCGTCTCGAAACCCCAGTCGACCCGCGGATTGCCGAAGCAGTAGAGATAGCCGACGGGAATATGCACCCAGATGTAATCGTCCTTGCCGCCCGCTTCGAGCAGCAGCACGCGTGCGTTCGGGTCCGCCGACAACCTGTTGGCCAGCACGCATCCCGCCGATCCGGCACCGACGATGATGTAGTCGTACTCTTCAGCGGCTTCGGACATGGCGGATCTGCTCCCCTCGACCTTCGATGTTCGGCTTGCACCTACTTAACTTAGCGGGCCCGGTGACGGAAGGTCCGCTCTGGCGTGATCATCACCGAGCTTCCGGCCGAAGAAGGCGACGCGCCTGCCGTTCCATCCCGCCGTCACGAGTTGCCGGAAGCCGCAGGCCAGGTAAAAGCGGTTGTTGCGAACGCCTTCGGCCGTCACGACATGCATCCCCGGCGTTCCGGACGCAGTGGCGTGGTCGGCAAAGGTCTCGATGAGACACGCACCAACTCCCCGGCTGCGCCAGGCTGCCGTGACGTTGATGTGCAGGTGTGCGGGATAGTTGGACAGCAGCGGAGCGAAGGCGCCGAAATACGGGATGTCCGCAAAGAGAGGATCGCCCAACGGATCATCGAGACACCCGACCAGATATCCGATCACATCATCGGGACCTGCGAGCGCGATGAAGACCTCGTCCGGATAGCGCGAGAGATAGCGGCCGAGCCAGCGCTCACGGAAGAGCCTCCGCGCCGCGTCGCTCTCGAATTGCTGCACATTGCTCGCCTCGAAGAAAATGGCGTCGACTGCGCTCATAGCCGCCCCGACGTCATCCAGATCCTTCAAACGGGAGATCCTGAAAGCCGTTCCGGTAGATAGTTGCTGGTCATCCTTCACGATCATCCCTGCAAGCCTCGGAGAAGTCCGACTGCTGATCCCACCTATGCAGTCCACGAATAGCTGGTCGACAGAATGTCACATTGTGCAGCGCAACGTGGTATGCCATATACCAAGCGTGCAAGGGCGAAGCGATAAACGCTCGGCCAAGCCAGACCACGAGGTTCGATCATGAGCACCAATACAATCGATACGGCCCTCGACTTCATGCCTGCCGAGCGGAAAGCCCGCGGCCCGCATGGCGTCTTCAATTCAATCCGGGCCTTCTTCGCCGCCATCGGGCAGGGCATCGATGCAGCCCATCGGTACGAGCGGCTGACGACGCGGGGCACGCCTCCGCAAAAGGCGGTCGAGATCGTTTTCCGCGATCACTTCGCGGACCGTCGCTGACCTCCCCAGGTTGGAAAATAAACTGACCCGCCGTGCAGCAATCCTGCACGGCGGTTTTGTTTTATCC
>JAEVZQ010000312.1 GCA_023392135.1 Pseudomonadota bacterium
GCCCGGGACTGGAGGAAAGCGTTCGCCGCATCCGCATCCCGCCCGCTCTCCTTCGGAAAGTGCACCAGCAGGAAGTTGGCGACGCTCGGGGTCACGGCCAGTCCGAGCTTTTCGAGCTCAGCCGCGAGCCAGGGCAGCCACCGTTCATTGTGCGCGACCGAAGTCTCGACGTGACCGCGGTCTTCGAGGGCTGCGACCCCCGCGGCGATGGCTGGCGCAGATACGTTGAACGGACCGCGGATACGGTTGAGCACATCGGCGACAGCCTCCGGGCAATACGCCCAGCCAAGGCGCAGTGCGGCGAGGCCATGGATCTTGGAGAACGTGCGCGTCATCACCGTATTGCCGGTGGTCGCGACGAGCTCGATGCCCGCCTCGTAATCGTTGCGTCTCACGTATTCGCTATAGGCCGCATCGAGCACGAGCAGCACGTGGTCCGGCAGGCCCTGGCGCAGCCGGCGAACCTCGTCGAACGGGATATATGTGCCGGTCGGATTGTTCGGATTGGCGACGAAGACGATCTTCGTCTTCGCCGTGACGCGCGCGAGGATCGCGTCCACGTCGGTGTGCAGGTTCTTCTCCGGCGCGACGACGGGAGTGGCGCCGCAGCCCAGCGCGACGATCCGGTAGACGAGAAAGCCGTGCTCAGTGAAGATCGTCTCGTCCCCGGGCTCCAGATAAGCGTGCGCAATCAGGTTCAGCAGCTCGTCCGATCCCGCGCCGCAAACGATCCGGTCGGGATTGAGGCCGTGGACACGCGCGATTGCTTTCCGAAGATCTGCCGCGCTGCCGTCGGGGTATCGCGCGAGTGTGTCGGCAGCTGCCTTGAAGGCAGACACGGCTGCCGGGCTCGCGCCAAGTGGGTTCTCGTTCGACGACAGCTTGATCGGCTCGAGGCCGCCGGGCACCTTGCTCTCACCCGGCACATAGGCTTCGATCTCCATCACGCCCCGCTTAGGGCTCGGCATTCCGCTGGCCATGACGCGTCTGATGCTTTCTGATGCTGTTTTCGGCCGATTGATATGCGTGCTGCCCGGCGAAAGCAAACAAACGATTGAACTTTTCCGGACAACGCCCTAGTGGTCCGATTCCGATATTTGCGTCCCGCTGCGGCAAGCTCGAGCGCAAATGTCGGAATCAAATGGACCACTAGCAACTAGCTACTGCAATCACGGGGTTCGGGGCCATGCGCCGCATGGCCTCTGTCGTGAAGGCATGAGATCCGCAGGGCAGCACTGTCGAGGGTTGCGCCATGAACACGGTCAATCCGCAGGAGTTCGGCCGCGGTGCAGAGCCCCGCGTATCGGAAGCCCAGCGGCCGTCCAGCAAGCACCTGGAATTCGATGAGCCGCTGTTGCTCGACTGCGGGCAGAGGCTGGCGCCATTCTCGCAGGCCTATCAAACCTACGGCGAGCTCAACGCCGACAAGTCGAATGCGATACTGGTTTGCCACGCGCTTACCGGCGACCAGCACGCAGCGAATCCGCATCCGGTCACGGGCAAGCCGGGCTGGTGGGAGACGATGGTCGGCCCCGGCAAGCCGATCGACACGAACCGCTTCTTCGTCATCTGCCCGAACATCATCGGCGGATGCATGGGCTCGACAGGGCCGGCCTCGCTCGATCCGAAGACTGGCAAACCCTATGGCCTGAGCTTTCCCGTGATCACCATCGGCGACATGGTCGATGCACAGGTCCGGCTGATCGACAGTCTTGGCATCGAGCAGCTCTTCTGCGTCGCCGGCGGCTCGATGGGCGGCATGCAGGTGCTGGAGTGGGCGGCACGGCATTCGGAGCGCGTGTTCACCGCCGTACCCATTGCCACGGCCGCCTGGCACTCCCCGCAGAACATCGCCTTCCACGAGGTCGGCCGGCAGGCGGTCATGGCGGATCCCGACTGGTGCGGGGGGCGCTACCTGGAGCTCGGGCGCGTGCCGCGCCGTGGACTGGCCGTTGCGCGGATGGCCGCCCACATCACGTATCTGTCCGAGGAAGCCCTGCACCGGAAGTTCGGGCGCAGCCTGCAGGACCGGACCGCCCGCTCGTTCTCGTTCAGCGCCGATTTCCAGGTGGAAAGCTACCTGCGTCATCAGGGAATCAGCTTCGTCGACCGGTTCGACGCCAATAGCTATCTCTATATCACCCGGGCCATGGACTACTTCGATCTGGCCGCTGAGCACGGGGATGTGCTGGCCAATGCCTTCAAGGGCACGAAGACCCGGTTCTGCGTCGTATCATTCACCAGTGATTGGCTCTATCCCACGCGCGAGTCGAAGGAGATTGTGCAGGCTCTCAACGCGGTGGCAGCGAACGTATCGTTCGTGGAGGTCGAGAGCGACAAGGGGCACGACGCCTTCCTGCTGGAGGAGCCGGAGCTGTTTGCGACGGTGCGCGGCTTCATCAATTCGGCGGCGGCCAAGCGCGGCATCGCGCCGGCACGCACGAGCTGATGCTTTCGGGTTAGGATCAGTCCCATGCTCGGATCGCAACAGCCGCTGCAGGTCACCGCGCGCGTCGACCATCTTCTCATTGCCGAGATGGTGGCTGCAGACGCACGCGTGCTCGACGTCGGCTGTGGCGACGGGGCGCTCCTGCAACTCTTGACCGATACCAAAGGTGTCGACGGGCGCGGGATCGAGATCGAGCGCGAACGTGTCAATGCCTGCGTGGCGCGCGGCCTCTCGGTCATCCAGGGCGATGCCGACAAGGACCTCGACGATTACCCCGATGATGCCTTCGATTATGCGATCCTCAGTCTGACCATTCAGGCGACGCTGAGGCCTAAGGCCGTTCTGAAGAACCTGCTCCGGATCGGCCGGCGGGCCATCGTCTCATTTCCGAACTTCGGGCACTGGCAGGTGCGCACGCGGCTGCTTTTTTCCGGACGCATGCCGCAGACTGAGAACCTGCCCGAGCCGTGGTACGAGTCGCCCAACGCTCACCTGTGCACGATCCGGGACTTCGCAGAGCTCTGCGCGAAGGTGAATGCCAGCGTGGAACGCTCGGCGGCATTCAACTCATCCGGCCGGCAGTTGTCGCCGCGGGCGCCGCTCACGGCACAGAACATATTCGGCGAGAAGGCCGTATTTCTCCTGAAGCGTCGGTCTGGCTTTTAGCCGGAACGGGAGCTTGCTTTCTTCTCGGTCTCGTTCCTGTGGCTCACGCCTCCCGGAGCTGTCACCAATCGGCCGAGCACCCGGGCTGGCGCCTTCTTGATGATCGGAACGGTCAGCTCCTTGCGGGCTTCGACGAGGATGACACCGCCGAACCCGCGCGACAGCCGGGCACCGACGCGCTCGAAGGCGGTTGCCGAGCGCATGATCATGCGTGACTCGACCGGCGGAACGTAAAGCGCCTGAGACCACTCGAACGGCGCGAACATGGCCTCGTTCAGGAGCTCCTCGAGCTGGGTGCGGCTATAGGGGCGACCCTGGCCGAAAGGCGTCCGGTCGAGCCGGGCCCAAACGCCTCTGCGATTGGGTACGATCATCATCAGCCTGCCCTGTGGGGCAAGCACGCGCCAGATTTCACGCAGCAGTGGCCGCGGCCGGTCGGCTGTTTCAAGGCAGTGGACCGCCAGCAGCCTGTCCACCGAGCTGTCCGGAAGCGGAAGGCGCTCCTCATCGACGAGGACACTCATCTTGGGGCCGGCGTCGGGCCAGACGAGCGCTCCCTGAGCGGCCGGCATGAAGGCTCCGATCCGTAGTGCTTCCCCTCGAAACGAGTTCAGGTAGGGCGTGGCGAAGCCCAGACCGACAAGCGTCTCGCCCCTTGCTCTACGCCAGCGCGCCCGGATGCGATGCGCGAGCAGCCTCCGCACCATGAGCCCGAGTGGCCGGTTATAGAAATTCCTTAGCTCGGCAACGTCTGAATTCATATCATCCGCTGGCCACCTGCTTGCCCGGCGGAACCATCAGACTTGATTCCGGTATGGAGCAGTGGCGGTTGCAATCGCGGGACCTGCTGATAGGTTGCGCTGCAGGTCGCCCGACAATACCGATCATCATGGAGCTCCAGCCGTGGCAAAGCTCGAAGTCCACCAGTTTCCGTGCCTCAGCGACAACTTCGGCGTGTTGATCAGGGATGCCGATGCCGACGTGGTCGCCTCGATAGACGCGCCGGATGCCGAGGCCGTGAAACGGGCGCTTGCCGAGAAGGGCTGGCGCCTGACACATATACTTACCACGCATTATCACGCCGACCACACCGACGGGAACCTCGCGCTCAAGGCGGAGACGAACTGCACCATCATTGGCCCGCGTGCCGAGGCGGCGAAGATTCCCGGCTTGGATCAGTCCGTCGGCGAGGGCGACGTGTTCCCGTTCGGCTCGTTCCAGGTGCACGTGTTCGACTGCCCGGGCCACACCGCAGGACATATCATCTACTGGATCCCGGCGGCGGATGTCGCATTCGTCGGTGACGTTCTCTTCGCCATCGGCTGCGGCCGCGTGAACGAGGCGCCCTACGAGGTCATGTGGCAGTCGCTCGAGAAAGTGATGGCCCTGCCGCCTTCGACGCAAGTCTATTTCGGGCACGAGTACACGTTGTCCAATGCGAAGTTCGCCCTGACGATCGAGCCTGAGAACGCCGCTCTGCAACAGCGTATGAAGGAGGTCGAGCAGACGAGAGCGGCCGGCAAGCCGACATCGCCGACGCGGATCGACCTGGAGCTTGCGACGAATCCTTTCTTGCGTCCCGGCAGCCCGGATATCCGCAAGAGGCTGGGTATGGAAGGCGAGCCGGACTGGAAGGTCTTTGGCGAGATTCGCGATCGCAAGAATCGGGCGTGAGGATGAGGTGAAGTCGTGAGATCGTGAAGTCCCAAGTCGTGGAATCGAGATTTGGCGCGTTCTCGCGGATCCTCTCGCCCTCGCGGCCCGTCGCCCGCCCGTTTTCATTTTTATTGCCAGGTTCTTGCTGGCCCGAGGGGTCCCCGCATCCGCCCCCCAACGTTATCCACGAAGCTTGCACGCCTGAAAATGCGCTAAGTCATTGATTGCGAAGGGTTCATCTCGAAGATTGGGATGAGCGACCCTGGTGCGCTTGCGGTGCCCCTGCGACTCGGAAAGAGTCACGAATCAATGTGGTAAATGTGGCGGGCAGCGGGGGCTTACGAATGAAGCGCGAGACTTCAGGGCAGATCCTGAGCGCGGTGTTTGTCGATTACGATAACATCTATCTGTCGCTGAAACGCAGGAACGAGGAGGCCGCCAAGCGATTTGCGAAGGACGCCAGCATGTGGCTGGCCGAGATCGAGAGCGGTCGCCTCATCGCCCCGACCAACAAGCTGCCCAGCAATGTCCAGCGCCGGATCGTTCTGAACCGCTGCTACGGCAATCCGGTGCCGCGCCGGAATCAGAACGACAACTCGACGGACATGAACTCTTTCCCCTTCGTGCGGCACCACTTCCTGCGTGCAGGCTTCGAGGTCGTCGATTGCCCGCCGCTGACGGCCCAGCTCAAGAACTCCTCCGACATCCGCATGGTGATGGACGTCCGTGACTACCTTCACCATGAGACGTACTTCGACGAGTTCATCATCCTGTCGGGGGATGCAGACTTCACGCCCGTGCTGCACCGCCTGCGTGCGCATGCACGCCGCACGGTCGTGTTCGCCAACGACTTCACGGCGGCGCCTTACGTCGCTATCGCCGACGGTGAGATCCGCGAGGCGGACCTGATGAACGTCGTCCTGGGTAGCAGCACGCAGGCTGACGGTCAGCCGTTGGGCGCTGGTGCCGGTGGTGACCTGCGCCGCGAGATCATGGCCGAAATCACGGGCGCCGTGCGCAACTCCGGTTCCCCGGTCCCGCTCGAGGCTCTCGCAGAGCGGGCGACCCGGGCGCTGGGGCACGACCGTACCGTCGGCACCAACTGGGCGGGCGCCGGAAGCTTCCGCGACCTTTTGGTCCAAAGTCTGCCAGAGGGGATTCGCCTGAGCGAGCAGCCGCCCTACGTCGTCTATGATGCAACCCGCAAATCGCAGCCCGAAGAAGCGTTGCTTGCGCGTGGTGAGCAGCGCACGGAGCGACCTGCCGCATTACCACCACAGCGTCAGGCCCGCTCGGCAGCGGCAGCCGCCGCAGCCGCACTGACCCAGGCGCTCGACCCGCTCGCGGCGGCAAAGCGGATTGCCTCCAGCCAGCCGCAGGCTCCGCAGCCGGGTTATCGCCCGAACAGCACTCCGCTGTCGCAGCAACTGCGTGAAAGCAGCGTCGAGATCGCACCTGCCTCGGCACACCGCAGTGTTGGTGCACCCAGCCCGTCCGTGCCGGCTCCGGCGGCGCGGACTGCCGATACAGCAACCGTGCTCCAGCAGTCCATCGCGCGCATTCACGAGGCCTGCCAGGCTCCGCCCTTGTCTCCGCCGGAGTATAGGGCCCTGTTCGAGATGCTCGCGAACGAGATCAACAGTGCCGGACTGCAAGGCGCCCAGACGCTCACCAATGTCGCCAACCGCGCACGCGAGCTTGGTATCGATATCCGCCGCGAAGACATTCGGTTCGCGCTCGACGTGGTCAGCGAGGCAGACCCATGGTTCGAGCAGGGCGCCTCGGCCAACCTTTTCGCTGGCCGCTTCCGGAACTTCGTCGTCGCACGGTGCCGCAGCCACGGCCTCAAGCTGACGCCCGACGAAATCGACCTGATCGACGCTTGGTTTACAGGTGCGGGTTCAGCACCCGCAGCACCGCGGCCTTCGACACAACAATCGAGCCAGCCGCTGTCCCGTCCAGTCGGCCAGCAGCCTGCGTCGATCGCCGGCCCGGAGGCGCGAAGCGATCGCTGGTGGAGCACGGACCACAGGCAGGCCGATCAGGTCGAGCAGTCGGCTTCGCAGCGCCCCGCGATGCAGGCTCCAGAGCCGGCCCCCGCTGGCGAGTTCCCGGAAGGCGATGAATTCCCCCGCATCGTGAGGACCAGATTGCGTGGTTGAAAACGCACACGGGTGCTGGTCCAAGCTGCCTGACCAGCACCCGTAAGCCTATCGATGGCAAACCACCTCAGGGAGAATTTCCCGTCGCTTGCTTATGGGCCTCGACCAAAGCACCGAGGCTGGTGAACCGGAATTCGCATTTCGGGCTGACCTCCGGTTTCATTGTTGCGCCGAAGCCACCCGCCTCATGCCGGCGATGTATCCAGCACGAGGTAAGGCCGACCTGATTGGCCGGCGCGTGATCGTGAAACAGGCTTTCGGCCGTGTGCAGGATCTGAGACTTCGCCACGCCCAGCGACTCCAGCTTTGCGAGCATGTACTCGAAATTGCGCAATGACGGCTTGTACGAGCCGATGTCCTCGGCCGTGTAGATTGCGTCGAAAGCGACACCGAGCTTTTTGTTGCTCAGTGCGAAGCTGGCGTTATCGACATTCGAGATGATGACGAGCTTGTAGTGCTGCTTTAGATAGCGCAGCGCTTCCGCCGAGTCGGGAAATGCGGGCCAATTGCCGACCGAGTTGCCATAAACTTGGCATTCGTGCCAGGTCACCGCGACGCCGCACTCC
>JAEVZQ010000500.1 GCA_023392135.1 Pseudomonadota bacterium
CACGGGCCCGCGGAGCAGCTCTACGGACGAACGCGGAGACGACGCTACCTCGCCTCGCAGCATCTCCACGTGCGTGACGAGGGAGGTGCGGATGACTGCCTTGAACAGCTCTTCCTTGGTGTCGAAGTAAACATAAACGAGGCCTTTGGAGATCCCCGCTCGCCTTGCCACATCGTCGAGCCGCGTCCCCGCGTAGCCTCTCGCGATGAACTCTTCGAGGGCCGCGTTCAGGATCTCCTCCGGGCGCTGCTCCTTGCGGCGCTTCTTGGGGGTGCTCATGAGATGCCTCTTCGCCAGCGACCTAAGCATGACTGACCGGTCAGTCAATAATAGGAACGTTTACCCTTGATGATCTGCTGTCGGCGAAACCGGCTCGTCGCGGTGCTGGGCGTGTGCTTTCATGGGCACTATCAGACTCTTAGTCCCCCATCTGCCGCATGCTCGCCTTGATGCTGCCACATGCAGCGACAAACCAACGCAGCATGATCGACGCACTTTTACGGCCTGCTCTGGCTGGCCGGCCCGCCCGGCGGGCGGCCGGTCCCGTGATCCTGGCCTTCCTCACCTGCGCATTCCTTGTTTCTGCTCCGCCCCCATCCGCAGAGGCGGACGACCGCGTGAACGCGATGGTCGAGCGGCTCGACGCGGGTGAGCGCCGGATCTTCCTGGAGTGGCACACCGCGCAGAAGAATCACAAGGCGGTGCTCGACGCCTACTGGAGCAAGGTTCAGTCGACCCGGACCCAACGACGCAAGAAGATCAGGGCAGGCCAACCTGTCAGTGCAGATGACTACATCATGAGCTTCCCGCCCGAGTATTCCGGGCCGAAGCTGCCGTCGCACATTGCGCGCATCTGGGACGAGTTGAAGCCGCCGGTAGAGCGCAAGCCTGTGCCGAGCGTCGAGGATGTGCTCGAAAGCGCCAAGACTGTTTATGGCTTCATTCCGGAGCGCGTTTCGGAGCAGGAGTTCAAGCGGCGATACGCGCTGGAGGCGCTGGCCCACGGGCTCTCCAAGGAGCAGGTCGTTCGAGTCTACGCGCTCGAAACGGGCGGCCGGGGGACGCACGACATGCAGGCCGGCGTCAGCCCATCGACCGGGCGAGGCACGCCGATCTCAACGGCGCTCGGCTATGCACAGCTCTTGCATGCGAACTCGGTCAACGAGCTGGTGAAGCACGGGCCAACGTTCATCTCCCGCCTCGAAAAGACGGCTGAAACTCCGGGGATTTCTCCGGCCCGGGCCGCGGCGCTGCAGAAGAAGGCCCGCGTGCTCCGGCAGATGCTGTCGAGCGCAAAGAAGGTGCCCAACGACTGGTACGCCCACATGCGGTTCGCGGCCACGCGCAACGGGCTTGGCATTCACGCGCTGAACCTCGACGGCGACATCGGCCCCATGCTTCAGGTCATAAAGCTGAAAGGCGTGCGTCAGGTGGCCGAGCGGGGAGGGCGCACGAAACTCGCCCCGGCCGAGCTGGAGCTGATGAACCTCGCTGGACCCAGCACGGGCCTCGAAATGATGACTCCCATCGGCCGGAACGCGCCGACGTCGAATTTCTTTTCCCGGCTCGGCTACGAGCGAAACCCGGTCGTGCACAAGCGTAACGGAGCCGAGCTGCTCAAAAAGCTCGATTCGATCATGGACGCCAACGTGAAGAAGCAGGGCTCCATCGAGTTTGCAGCCGCCTTCGACGAAGCCATGTCGATCCGGTCATCGCAGCGGTAGGCATCCACCCTCGTTAGATCCCGCGCCGTGTGCAGGCGCACGCACCCCTCGCCCGGCTCGCAACAGGAAGCGGCCCGTCCTATATTCGTGCGGTGCTCCCGACGGTCCCTCAGCTGCGATGTCCGCGGGAGTTCGAATGTTAATTCGATTTTTGCGCGTACCACTTACATTGGACCTACTGGCCGGGTCTGACCGACGGACCGGCACGGAACGGGGAGGCGCAAGCGATGTCGCAGTTCGTGTTCGCCGTTGTCGCAATCGCGCTCGTGTTCCTGCTCGCCATGTGTCGCGCGAGCCTGGCCGTTTGGGCCGGCGTGACCGCGGCAATGACCTTCGCGTGGCAGATCGGACTGGTGGGCGGAGGCGCAAGCGCCTTCGGCATTTGGAGCCTGCTCGCCTGGATCCCAGCGCTGGCGCTGGCGGTGCTCTCCATTCCTGAGGTGCGCCGGTGGGCCATTGTCGAGCCCACATTCCGAACCATCCGCCGGGCTCTGCCCAAGGTTTCAGAAACGGAACAGCAGGCGCTGGAGGCCGGGACCATCGGCTTCGATGCGGAGCTGTTTTCGGGTCGCCCCGACTGGAACAGGCTGCGCGCCGTGCCCCCGGTGATCCTGACGGCCGAGGAGCAGGCGTTTCTCGACGGCCCGACGGAGCAGCTCTGCCGCATGATCGACGATTGGCAGATCCGTCAACGCGACCGAGAGATTCCCGAGGAAATCTGGTCTTTCGTCAAGGAGCACGGGTTCCTTGGGATGCTGATTTCCAAGGAGCACGGGGGGCTC
This sequence comes from Pseudomonadota bacterium, assembly GCA_023392135.1. Classification (GTDB taxonomy): domain Bacteria; phylum Pseudomonadota; class Alphaproteobacteria; order Rhizobiales; family Hyphomicrobiaceae; genus ZC4RG25. Next base: position 2,507 of record JAEVZQ010000500.1, read on the forward strand.
GGCTTCTCCGCGCAGGCGCAGTCACTGGTTCTAGGAAAGATTTCCTCGCGCTCACCGGACGTCGTCACCATCGTGATGGTGCCGAACTCACTTGGTCCCGGCGAGCTGATCGAGAGATACGGCACTCCTGAGCAAAAGAGGCACTTCCTGCCACGGCTCGCGCGAGGCGAGGAGATCCCGTGCTTCGCGCTCACCGGTCCGACGTCCGGGTCAGATGCGGCGGGGATGCGCGATGTCGGGTATGTGACCCGCGACTTGCACGAGGGCCGAGATACTCTTGGAATCCGGGTCACCTGGGACAAGCGGTACATCACGCTTGGGCCGAAGGCGACGCTGCTCGGGCTCGCGTTCCGGCTGTTCGACCCGGACGACCTGCTCGGCAAGGGTGAGGACGTCGGCATCACGCTCGCCATCATTCCAACCGGTCACCCCGGCGTGAACATCGGCCGCCGTCACTTGCCTTGTGGGGCGGCGTTCCCGAACGGCCCCACCTGGGGCAAGGACGTCTTCATCCCGATCGACTGGATCATCGGCGGCCAAGCCATGGCCGGACAGGGCTGGCGCATGCTGATGGAGTGCCTGTCGGCAGGCCGCTCCATCTCGCTGCCGTCATCCTCCGCGGCGGGCATCAAGACGATGCTGCGTTTTTCGACCGCCTACGGGCGCATCCGCCGGCAGTTCGGCCTTCCGGTGGCACGGATGGAGGGGATCGAGGAGCCCTTGGCGCGGCTGGTCGAGAGTGCCTACGTGGTCGAGGCTGGGCGGGCGGTGACGGCGGCCATGGTAAGCCGCGGCGAGAAACCTGCCGTCCTCGGTGCTCTGATGAAATATCAGTCAACCGAGCGCATGCGACAGGCCGTCAACGACGCCATGGACCTGCACGGCGGGCGCGGCATCTGCGACGGCCCGACGAATTATCTGCAATCCGCCTATCAGATGGTGCCGGTCGCAATCACGGTCGAGGGCGCTAATATCCTGACCCGGACGCTCATCACCTTCGCTCAGGGCGCGCTGCGTTCGCATCCCTACCTCTATCGCGAGGTGCAGGCGGTGCAGGACCCGGATCCTAAGAAGGGCCTTGCCGCATTCGAGCCGGCTTTTCTCGACCATGTTTCCTTCAGCCTCGCCAATGCGTTCGGCGCCTTATTCCACAACGTGACCGGCGGGCTGTTCGGCTCCGCTCCACCCAAGGCGTTCGGGGTCGAAAGCTGGTATCGGCAGCTCTGGCGGGCGAGCTACAACTTTGCCCTCGTCGCCGATCTGAGCGTCGCGCTGCTCGGCGGTGGCCTGAAGACGAAGCAGAAGCTCACCGGCCGCCTCGCCGATGCGCTCTCTGAGCTTTACCTGCTCGCCTGCGTGCTGAAGCGCTTCGAGGATGATGGGCGGTTCGAGGCGGATCGGCCGATCGTGGATCTTGCCCTACGCAACGGGCTCCATCGTTTCCAGGAAGCTCTCGCAGGCACGGTGGACAACTTCCCCGCCCTCTGGGCACGTCTGCTCATGCGGGTGCTGGTGTTCCCATTGGGGCGCCGTTCTCGTCGGGCGCCCGACCGGCTTGGAAAACTGGTGGTGAGACAGGTCATCGAGCCGGGTTCCGTGAGGGATCGTCTGACGCGCTACATTCATGTCTCTCGTGATCCACGCGATCCGACCGGCCTGCTCGAGGTGGCGTTGGAGAAAGTCGTTGCCGCCGAGGAAGCCGAGAAGAAGCTCGAGCGCGCGATCCGGGCGGGTCAGGTTCACCGGTTCCACGGCATCGACTGGGTTGGCGATGCGGTTCGCCAGCACATCCTGACCGAGGCGGAGGGCCGTCTGCTACGCGAGTCCGAGGCGCTGACGGAACGCGTCATTGCCGTGGATCACTTTGATCCCGCCGAGGTCAGGCCCCACTACGCTAGTATTGGACACAACTCGCAAGTCGCGAACGGCAAGGCCGCAGCCGAATAGGCTCCAAGGAGGCAGGCGTGGCGCAGGACATGACGCAGCTGAAGGACTGGCGGTTCTCCGTCGATCGCGAGGGGATTGCCTGGGCCATCTTCGACCGCGAAGGCGAGAGCGCCAATGCGCTGGGCCGGCGGTCGCTCGAGGAGCTGGGCGCCATCGTCGAGCACGTCGAAGCACTTGCCCGATCCGGTCAAGTGAACGGGCTCGTCTTCATGTCCGGCAAGCCGAAAAGCTTCATCGTCGGGGCAGATATCCGCGAGTTCGATGTCCTCGACACAGAGAGCAAGGTGATCGAAGCGATCCGTCCCGTGAACGCCATGCTGGATCGCATCGAGCGCATGCCCGTGCCGGTCGTCTGTGCAATTCACGGCGTCTGTGTCGGTGGTGGGCTGGAGCTGGCTCTCGCCTGTCATTACCGCATCGCCACACGTGATGATGCAACCCGCGTCGGATTCCCCGAGGTGAAGCTGGGGCTGTTCCCGGGCTTCAACGGGACGGCGCGCTCGATCCGTCAGGCAGGCCCGCTCGCAGCCATGCAGAGCATGCTCACCGGCTCGATGGCCCGGGCGACGATGGCGCGTGGGCTCGGCTACATCGACGAGCTGGTGAGCAACCCCCATCAGCTCCGCTGGGCGGCGCGCAAGGCGGTGCTGCAACGGCGCAAGTCAAAGCCGGCGGGATGGACCAAGGCTTTCCTCACCAAGTGGCCGGCGCGCGGCCTGCTCGCGAAGAAGCTCCGCACGGAGACGGCCAAGAAGGTGCGCGAGGACCATTACCCGGCGCCTTTTCGGCTGATCGACCTTTTCGAAACGCACGGCGGTAATCTCGAAGCGCTGAAGCATGCCGAAACGCGAGCGTTCGCGCCGCTGATGGT
>JAEVZQ010000406.1 GCA_023392135.1 Pseudomonadota bacterium
CTGCGCACCCGCATGGTCGATCAGCTCATCGACGAGGCAGAGGGCCAGAACCGTCCGGTCATCGTTCTGCCCACGGCATCCAGCGGACGCATTCCGACAGCGCGCATCGAGGCGCCGAACGTAGCGCGCACGGCTGCTGCGGCTCTCAAGCCGCAGCCATTCGCTCCGGACCGGGTGGCCGCTGCGGCAGCTTTGGAGCCCACGTTGGCGGGGCAAAACCAGGTCAGCATCGTATGGCTTGCCGACGGCATCGATCACGGCGAAGCGACGAGCGCCTTCCTGGAGAAGCTGTCTGCGCTCGGATCAGCCGGCCTGAACGTGGTCGAAACCGGTAGCGGCGACGAGCCAATGGGCGTAGCGACCAACGTCGGCAGCGGCGGCCAGCTCGAAGCAACGGTCGTTCGGACCGGCGGCGGCGCCCGTGAAGGCGTGCTGTATGCCTTCTCTGCACGTGGACAGCGGCTCGGCGAGACGCCATTCAGATTTGCACCGGGTGAGACTGCGGCCAAGGCGGTTTTCGAGCTGCCGCTCGAGTTGCGTAATCAGGTGACCCGGGTCGAGATCGCAGGCGAGCCGTCCGCAGGCGCCGTCAACCTCCTCGATGCCCGCTCTCAGTGGAATCGCATCGGCCTCCTCTCCGGCGAAAGCAGCGAGCAGGCTCAGCCGCTTCTCGGGCCGCTTTACTACATCCAGCGCGCCCTCGCGCCGTTTTCCGAGCTCGTACAGCCGCGCGATGCCAACCTCCTGTCGGGGGTCCAGACGGTGCTGCAGCGCAACGCCTCGATGTTGATGCTTGCTGACATCGGCACGCTGTCCGGTGAGGTCGCGACGCACCTCGAGGACTGGGTGAAGAAGGGCGGCGTTCTGGTGCGCTTTGCAGGGCCACGGCTCGAAGCCGGCGGCGACCATCTGCTCCCGGTGGGGCTGCGTGCGGGCGGACGTACGCTCGGGGGGGCACTCTCCTGGTCGACGCCGCAACCGCTGGCTCCCTTCTCCGAGGATAGCATTTTCGCTGGGCTGGCCATTCCCAAGGACGTGACAGTGAACCGTCAGGTACTGGCCGATCCGACCCAGCTCGGTCCCGACGTCAACGTCTGGGCGCGACTGGCGGACGGCACGCCACTCGTGACGGCACGGACGCTGGGCGACGGGCAGCTCGTCCTGTTCCATGTGACGGCCAATTCCGACTGGTCCAACCTGCCACTTTCCGGTCTGTTCGTCGAAATGCTGCGCCGCGTGAGCACCCTCGGTCGGCTCGGCGGTGGCGGTGAGGCCACCGCAGCCGATACCGGTGCAGCGGGCGCGGCGGCCAAAGATGCGAGCGTCTTGCCGCCTGTTCAGCTCCTCGATGGATGGGGAGTCCTGAAACCGCCTCCCCCGACGGCGCAGGCCATTTCCGTCGCGCAGCTTGCCACTGTTACGCCCACCGCCGAGCATCCACCCGGCTACTACGGCGCCCAGGGTTCCCCGCGGGCGCTCAACCTGGTCCGTCCTGATACCGAGCTCAAACCCCTGCCGCCATTGCCGGCTTCTGCCCAGCACCGCGTCTATGAGGGACAGACCGCGACGCCGATGAAGCCTTGGCTGCTCGCCATCGCTTTGGCCCTGCTATTCGCTGATATCGTCGCGGTCATTCTGCTGCAGCTCGGCGGGCTGGCTTTGCGCCCGGTACGACGTGCCGCACGTGCTGCTGGCGCGATCGCCTTCGCACTCCTGCTGCTTCAGGGCCTTGCCGGCGGGGCGGAAGCTCAGCCGGCTTCCGGCTCGGCCACAGCCTCGCAACCATCGCGGAGCGACGATGTCCTCGCGCTCCGGGCCACCAGCAAGGTGACCTTCGGCTACGTTCTGACGGGGAATCCGGAGACGGATGATATCAGCCGAACCGGCCTCGCAGGGCTGGGCAAGGTCCTTTCGATGCGAACGGCGGTCGAGCCCGGTGATCCCATCGGTGTCAACATCACCAGCGACGAGATCGCGTTCTTCCCGGTCCTCTACTGGCCGGTACCGGCCGATGCCAAATCGCTGCCTGAGGAGGCACTGGCCAAGATCGATGCCTACATGAAGCAGGGCGGGATGATCATCTTCGATACCCACGACTTTGGCCAGGGCGTCCCGTTCGGCTTCAGCATGCGAGGCAGCGATGGCGGTACGGCGCTGCAGCGATTGCTCGGGCGGCTCGATATCCCACGGCTCGAGCCGGTTCCCGAGGATCACGTCCTGACGAAGTCGTTCTACCTGCTGCGCTCGTTCCCGGGCCGGTGGGACGGCGGCCAGCTCTGGGTCGAGGCCGGCATGAACGACAGCCTCGACGAAGGGCGCAAGGCGAGACGCGCCGACGGCGTGTCCTCGATCCTGGTGACCTCCAACGACTTCGCGTCGGCATGGGCCATGGATGATCGAGGCCGGCCCCTCTACCCGACCGTACCCGGCGGTGAAAGCCAGCGTGAGATGGCCTATCGCACCGGGGTCAACATCGTGATGTACGCGCTGACCGGCAACTACAAGGCCGACCAGGTGCACGTGCCCGCTCTGCTCGAGCGGCTCGGACAGTGAGGTTCAAGCGTTCCGTATGAACTGGTCGATCGACTTCGCGCCGATACTGCCGTGGCCTGTCATCATCGCTGGCGCGATCGTAGCCCTGCTTCTCATCGGCCTGCTTGCCTTCCGCCGGTCGCGCGGAACCGTGCTGCGTGCACTGGCGCTGGCCGCACTGGTCCTCGCCCTTATGAACCCGACCCTCCGACAGGAGGAGCGCGAGAACCTGGGCAACATCGCCATCGTCGTGATGGACGAGAGCACCAGCAACGCACTCGCCAGCCGGCCGGAGCAGGCCAAGGCGATACGCTCCGACCTCGAAGCAAAGCTCGGCCAGATCCCGGGACTGCAGGTGCGCTGGATCACGGCTGCGCGTCCTGACGGACAAGGCGTTTCCGGCACGAACCTGTTCGAGGAGCTGAACAAGTCGCTCGCCAACACGCCCCCGGATCGGCTTGCCGGCGTCATAATGGTGACGGACGGGCAGGTGCACGACGTGCCGAAGGACGCCGCGGCACTCGGCTTCGATGCTCCGGTGCATACGCTGCTCACCGGCCAGCCCGACGAGTTCGATCGCCGCATCGAGGTCCTGGTTGCCCCGAAGTACGCCATCGTCGGCCAGACCCGGGACGTCGAGCTGGCCGTACGCGAGACGGGAAAATCGCCGGAAGCGCGCAGGCCGGTCACGCTGAGAGTTCGCCGCGAGGGCCGTGCCGACGAGGTCCGTCGAGCGGAAATCGGCCAGCGGGTGCGCATTCCGATGCAGTTTCCGCACGCCGGCCAGAACGTTCTGGAGGTCGAGCTCGAGGCGGCACCGGGCGAGCTGACCCCGGCCAATAACCGCATCGTGATCGCCGCCGAGGGCGTGCGCGAGAACCTCCGCGTCCTGCTCGTCTCAGGCGAGCCTCATGCAGGCGAGCGGACCTGGCGCAACCTGCTCAAATCCGACGCGGCCGTCGATCTCGTCCACTTCACCATCCTGCGGCCGCCCGAGAAGCAGGATGGGACGCCGATCAACCAGCTGTCACTGATCGCCTTTCCCACACGAGAGCTGTTCAGCCAGAAGATTCGCGACTTCGACCTGATCATCTTCGATCGCTATCAGCATCGCGGGATCCTGCAGCTCCTCTACTACGACAACATCGCGCGCTACGTCGAAACACACGGCGGGGCATTGCTGGTGGCCGCAGGTGACGACTACGCGGGCCAGATGAGCCTGGTACGCACGCCGCTGGCGCCGGTGCTGCCCGCGACACCGACGGGCCGCGTTCTGGAGCGGCCGTTCCAGGCCAGGCTGACGGAAGACGGCATCAAGCATCCGGTCACCCGCGGCCTGCCCGGCGGTGAGGACGGCGAGCATCCCACCTGGGGCCGCTGGTTCCGCCAGGTCGACGTGCGCCCCGAACGGGGGCGGATCATCATGAAGGGCGCCGAGGACAAGCCGCTGCTCGTGCTCGACCGCAAGGGCAAAGGCCGTGTCGCGCTCCTCACATCGGATCACGCCTGGCTCTGGGCGCGGGGCTTCGAGGGCGGCGGACCGCATACCGACCTGCTGCGCCGGCTCTCACATTGGCTGATGAAAGAGCCGGACCTGGAGGAGGAACGGCTGACCGCCTCCGCCCGCGGCCTGAAGCTCACGATCGAGCGCCGGTCCATGGAGCCCAGCGTACCGTCCGTCAGCGTGCTGGCCCCGAGCGGCGAGTCGTCGGACCTCACTCTGGACGAGGCCGGACCGGGGCTCTGGCGCTCGACGATCGATGTGCGTGAGCCGGGCCTGTACAAGATGCAGACGCAGTCTCCAACGGGTGTATTGACGGCGCTGGCCAATGCCGGTGCCGCAGACCCGCGGGAGATGTCGGAGGTGACGGCGACGGACCAGAAGATGCGGCCGATTTCCGAGGCGACGGGCGGTGGCGTCTTCTGGACGCGTGGCGGCGGGCTGTTCGCGAGCAGCGATCCGGGCTCTGTCGACGTGCCCCGCGTGACCATGCTCTCCTCCGCCCGCGTTCTGGCAGGTTCGGGCTGGATGGGTCTGAAGGACCGTGAGGCCTACGTGACGCGCGGCGTCAAGCTGACGCCGATGTTCACCGGCTTCCTTGCGCTGGCTGCCCTGCTCGTTCTGATTGCCATGGCCTGGTGGCGCGAAGGGCGGTAGCCCTTGCGGCGGGTGCACTCCGCACTTCCAGAGACAGCATTACGCGTCGTGTCTATAAAGCTGAAAACGGCTTGAGGACTTGACGTGGCTCAACGGGGGATCTGATGACGGGCGCAGCACCGATCGGTTTTGTCGGAATTGGCAACATGGGCGCGCCGATGGTGCGCTGTCTCGCGAAGGCAGGCTTTCGCGTCCTGATTCATGACGCACGAGCCGAGGCGCTTGCGCAGTTCCGCGATGCGGCTCCGCAGATCGAGATAGCAGCGGGACCTCAGCAAATCGGCCGGGCCTCCCAAACCGTCATCACGATGCTGCCGGACAGCAAGGCGGTTCGCGCGGCGGTAATGGGCATTGATGGTGCGAAGGGTGTTGCATCGGGCCTGCAATCCGGCTCGGTGATTATCGATATGAGCTCATCCTATCCGCTCGATACTCGTGCGCTCGGGAATGAGCTCGAGCAGCTTGGCATCGATCTCGTCGATGCGCCCGTTTCCGGCGGCGTGCCGAAGGCGATCAGCGGCACGCTCGCCATCATGGCAGGCGGCGATACGGCCCTGATCGACAGGGTACAGCCGGTGCTCGAGGCCATGGGAACCGTCCATCGCACAGGTCCCCTCGGCTCCGGTCACGCAATGAAGGCATTGAACAACTTCGTCTCCGCCGCGGGCCTGATCGCCACCTGCGAGGCTCTCATCATTGGCCAGCGGTTCGGCCTCAATGGCCACGTCATGACGAAGGTACTGAATGCCTCCACCGGCCGCAACAACACGACCGAGAACAAGGTGGAGCGCTACATGCTGAACGAGCGCTTCGACTCCGGTTTCGCGCTTGCCCTCATGGAAAAGGATGTCGGCATGGCGCGGACGCTTGCTTCCGAGCTCGGGGTCAGCGCGGAGGAGCTGGGCCTCGTCAGCACTATTCTCGGTAAGGCATTAAGGACGCTCGGCTCCGCGGCGGATCATACAGCCATGTATGAATACGTCGCGAAGGGCGGGCAATGATGGGCGAGATTACGCCCATCATCATCCATCGAGCTCGCGATATGCTTCTTCATAGAAATGCGAACTTCGCCAAGAACAGCGCAGCCAGGATCGCCACAGCCGGTGTGATATCGCTGAAGCGGCCTGCAAGCAGCTTTATCCCGGTATAAGCGATAAAGCCGAAGGCGATGCCGTGGGCGATGGAGAACGTCAATGGCATCGCAGCAATCGTAATGACGGCGGGCGCATACTCCGTCGCATCGGAGAAATCGATCTCCTTCACTGCCGCCATCATCATGCAGGCGACGTAGATGAGCGCCGGAGCCGTGGCGAAGGCCGGAATGGATCCGGCAAGCGGTGAGAAGAACAGCGCGGCCAGGAACAGTACGGCAACGGTTACCGCCACCAGACCAGTGCGGCCGCCAGCGTTTACGCCTGCCGCGCTTTCGATATAGCTGGTCGTCGTCGAGGTGCCGAGGGCCGCGCCGGCCATGGCTGCCGTCGAGTCTACCGTCAGCACCTTGCTCACCCGCGGGAGCTTGCCATCCGGGCCGACGAGACCCGCCTTATGCGCGAGACCGACGAGCGTGCCGGTGTTGTCGAACACATCCACAAAAAAGAACGTGAAGACGATCGCGACAAGTCCGACCTCGAGGGCTCCTACGATATCGAGCTTCAGGAATACCGGGGCGATGGAGGGAGGCAGTGAGACGACCCCGCCGAACTGATTAGT
>JAEVZQ010000417.1 GCA_023392135.1 Pseudomonadota bacterium
TAGCGCTGGCCGGCGACGGTGACGTGGTGCTCCTGCATGGCCTGCAGCAGGGCGGACTGCGTCTTGGGGCTGGCGCGGTTGATCTCGTCCGCCATCAGGAGCTGCGTGAAGATCGGCCCGGCAATGAAGCGGAAGCTGCGGCGCTCACCAGGGGCTTCCTCCAGCACCTCCGAGCCGATGATATCGGAGGGCATCAGGTCGGGCGTGAACTGGATGCGCTTGGCCTCGAGGCCGAGCACCCTGCCCAGCGTTTCCACCAGAAGCGTTTTGGCGAGGCCCGGCACACCGATGAGCAGCCCGTGGCCGCCGGCGAGGATCGTGATGAGCGTCTGCTCGATCACCAGATCCTGACCGAAGATCACGGAGGCGGCGGCCTTATGGACACGGGACATGCGCTCGCCGGCCGCTTCGATGCGGGCGACGATGTCGTCATCGGTGTGGGTGAGCGTTGTCATGGCCTCTACTATAGATTGGGTCTGGTGTTGCACAAACTCTGCTGCGGCGAAATTGGTCACAATATGGAGCGGGATAAACGAACATGAAGAGTTCCGAGTAACTTCTGCGTGTCGCAAGAAATTGATCGAGGACTGCACGAGGAGACGATGACGCAGCAGGCAAGCGACGGCGGAAATGTGCGCATTCAGGGCCTGGAGGAGCTGATCAAGGCGGCTGAAGGCGACCGGCTTCCGCCCGTGGAGAGATGGGATCCGCCCTACTGCGGCGATATTGGCATGCGGATCCTAGCCGACGGCACATGGCTTTATCAGAACAGCCCGATCGGGCGAAAGCCGCTCGTGAAGCTCTTTTCCCGCATCTTGAGGCGCGACGGAGATAGCCGCACGTACCTCGTGACGCCGGTCGAGAAGGTGGACGTCGCGGTCGACGATGCTCCTTTTCTGGCCGTCGAGATGCAGGTCGAGAACCGCAGCCGCGATCAGCAGCTCATTTTTCGCACGAATGTGGATGATATCGTGCGCTGCGGGCCGGAGCATCCGCTGCGATTTGCGCGCGAGCCCGGCAGCGACGGGTTGAAGCCATATGTGCTCGTGCGAGGGAGGCTCGAAGCGCTGGTCACGCGCGCTCTTTACTACGATCTTGTGGAGCTGGCGGAATCGTCACCAGACGGCGAGGATCGGCTTGGGATCTGGAGCGGTGGCGTATTCTTTGCGCTCGAGCCGGACGAGGCGCAGGCCGGCTTTTCGCCCTGATAGGTCTTGGCAGCGCGCAGCCATGGAGGCACCGGCTGGTACCATTCCATGGCGAAATCGATGAACGCCCGGACCTTCGCCGACAGGTGCATCCGGTGGGGATAGACGAGGTGCACGCCGAAGGGATAGTCCGGCCTGTCCTCGAACAACTCGACGAGCTCGCCCCCGGCGATGGCGCGTGCGACCATGAATTGTGGGCAGATACCGATGCCCAGCCCTGCGCTCAGGGCCTGCCGAACGGCGGCCGCACTGTTCACACTGAGCAGGGGGGAGATCCTGATCTCGAGGCGCTGGCCATTGCGCGTGAAGCGCCAGTTGTCCCGTCCGGGCAAACTGGAGTCGACGATGCAGGCATGGCTCGTCAGGTCCTCGATGGCCGCTGGCCAGCCGTACGCGTCGAGGTAGGCCGGCGATGCGCAGATTACAAACGGGAGGTCGCAGAGACGCCGGCTGATTAGTGACGAATCGGTTTGCTTGGCGATGCGAAAGCCGAGCTCGAACCCCTCGCGGATGAGGTCGACGTGGCGATCCGTCAGAAGAACGTCGAATTCAACCTGTGGATGCACGTGGCGAAAGGCGCACGTCATCTCGACGAGCTCGAGCTCGCCAAAGAACTGAGGCGCTGTGAACCTCAGCAGTCCACGTGGATTGCCGCCGCCCGTGCGGACGGCCTCGGTCAGCGCGTCGATCTCTGCCAGCGATTCCTGCACCCGTTCACAGTAGGCCTTGCCGATTTCCGTAACGGTGACCCTGCGCGTCGTGCGATGAAGCAGAATGGCGCCGAGCCGGCGCTCCAACTCGGCGATATGCTTTGAGACGAGGGCCTTGGACTTGCCGAGGCGCTGACCAGCGGCCGTGAAGCTTCCCGCGTCCACGACGGCAACGAATGTTCGAATGAAGTCCAGGCTGTCCAACGCTGCTCCGCTCCCACGACGCGATTTCGCTCATTGCGAGCATTATCGCTCGATGGGCTGGAGTCAAATCATCCGACAACCCTACTATTTTTTGAAGCCCCTACTTCGGCCGATCAGAATGCTTGGGGAACGATGTCTGTCGGCCCTCAGTGAAGGCGCAATTCCCCTTCCACGAGGCGAAGCTCACTCGGCTGAATGAGGCGATTGTGTGCAACGCGGACGCGATACAGCTTTCCATCCAGATTTTTCGACCAGAAGTCGAGGAACTTGGCGAGCTTCGGAAACTCGGGATGCAAATCATAATCCTGCCAGACGAAGCTTTGCAGGAGCGAAGGATGATCCGGCATGCGATAGAGGATCTCTGCCGTTGTGAGGCTGAAGCCATTCAGTTGCGCGGCGAAGCTTGCGTCGACCATCGCAGAACGTCCTATTTGTCATCTCCACAAGAGATAAGGTATAGCTGTTTGCTCGGCTAGCAAGAGGGATTCCAACGAAAAAACAAGCTGTTAGCAGCAGTTGTTGTCTGCTGCTAACAGCAGTGGCGGTCGAGCCAGCGCCAACCGTCACAACCGCTCAGCATCGGGAAGAGCATGAGCTTCTGTGGACGATCAAATCACCTCCAAGCCGCCCCGCCGCACCGCATCGCCTCACTCTCACCAAAGTTGCACTTCGCATTTCTCGCAAAAGCACGACGGACAGGTCTCCCCGGAGTTGATGCGCATGATGAATCCTGAAGCGGTGCGCGAGCGTATCCTCGCCCATGCAGTCACAGCGGCCAGTGCACACGGCCTGAAATCACTGTCGATCGGCGAGATGGCGCGCGACTTTGCACTCCCGAAAAGCCGCCTCTTCACCTTCTTCTCTTCGAACGAGGCTTTGCAGGTCGCCGCTCTCGATCACGCCGCAGCAATGTTCGCGAAGGATGTCGTAGAGGCAGCGCCGGAAAGCCTTCCGGCGAAAGAGCGTGTGGAGGTACTTTTCGCGCGTTGGCTCGACTGGTCGCGCTCGCGACGCCTCACCAGTGGCTGCCCCTTCGTCCACGCCAGCGCCGAAGGCGAAAACCTCCCCGATCTCGTGAGCGCCAAGCTGAAGGAAATACTGCAGCATTGGTCAGGCGTTCTGCGCAAAGCCATTGGTGACGCCAAGGAGCAGGATGTCATGCGTGGCGATGTCGATGCCGACCAGTTCGTGTTCGAGCTCTACGGGCTTTATTTGTCCCATCACTTCTGGCACTGGGCAATGAAAGATCCGGATGCCAGGACGCGGACCATGCGGGCATTCGATCGCCTGCTGAACAGCGCCTTGCAACGCTGAGGGCGTTCATCCCGGCACCTGTTCCGAAGGGCCACTTGCCTTTTGCGGTGGTCCGTCGCAGACTGCGCGCGTTCCGAGGGGGGCCGGCGGCAGCCGGCTGAGATGGCGCTGAAACCGCGCCGCCACCCTTTGAACCTGATCCGGGTCATGCCGGCGAAGGGACGGACACTTACGCCAAGCTCCTTCACCGACGTACTCCGGATATCGAGCGATAGCTGCATGCGCGTCGTCGCCCGCGAAGCGACCTGCGCCGATCCGGGAGCAAGCCATGAACAAAATTTCGCGCGCCAGCGAGCTGATGGTGCCCAAGGTCACCACCGGGCCGATCAGCGCCAGCAGCAAGGTGTACGACGCCCCGTCAGATAGTCCGGAGCTGCGCGTGCCCTTCCGCGAGATCGCGCTGACCGATCCCGAGCAGCCGAGCTTCCGGGTCTATGACTCCTCCGGCCCCTACACTGACGCCGACGCCACGATCGACGTCGAGAAGGGCCTGCCGCGCATTCGCGAGGCCTGGATTCGTGAGCGCGGCGGGGTCGAGCAGTACGACGGCCGCGAGGTGAAGCCGGAGGACAACGGCAACGTCTCCGGCAAGGCGCTCGCCCGCGACTTCCCGAACAAGGCGAAGCCATTCCGTGGCGTCGAGGGCAAGCCGCTGACGCAGCTCGAGTATGCGCGCGCCGGCATGATCACCAAGGAGATGATCTACGTTGCGCACCGGGAGAACCTGGGTCGCAAGGCAGCACTAGAGCGCGCGAAAACGGCGCTGGCCGAGGGACAGAGCTTCGGGGCGGCAATTCCGGACCATATCACGCCCGAGTTCGTGCGCGACGAGATCGCCCGCGGCCGCGCCATCATCCCGTCGAATATCAACCACACCGAGCTCGAGCCGATGATCATCGGTCGGAACTTCCTGGTGAAGATCAACGCCAACA
>JAEVZQ010000505.1 GCA_023392135.1 Pseudomonadota bacterium
CTCCAGCACCGAGCGGCGGGAAACGACGATGTTGCCGCGGCGGCGATCCATCTTGAGGATCTGGAACTGCAGCGACTGGTGCATCAGGGGACCGATATCGCGCACCGGCCGGATATCCACCTGGCTGCCGGGCAGGAACGCCACTGCACCGTCGAGGTCGACCGTGAAGCCGCCCTTGACCTTGTTGAAGATGACGCCGGAGACCTTCTCGCCTTTGTCGAACTGCTGCTCGAGCCGGTTCCAGCTCTCCTCGCGGCGGGCCTTCTCGCGGCTCAGCACCGCCTCGCCGAGCGCGTTCTCCATGCGCTCCAGGTAAACCTCGACCTCGTCGCCGACCTTCAGCTCCGAAGGCCTGCCAGGAGCAGCGAACTCCCTCAGCGCAACGCGGCCTTCCATCTTTAAGCCGACATCGATCACGGCCATGTCCTTTTCGATGGACACGATCCTGCCGCGGACGACATTGCCCTCGTAGCTGACCTCATCGGACAAGGTCTCGTCCAGCATGGCCGCGAACTCGTCGCGGGACGGCGTCATTTCATTCGAGATCTGAGGTGTGCTCATCAAGTATCCTTAAGCTCAGTAGCGGGCAAGCCCGCCGGGGTTTTGCTGATCATGCGCATCCATACCGCAGCCGGCATAGCGTTGATGCCCGGCTGGCGACGTCCAGCGCGCGAGTTCCGAATCGGTGATTTCAGCGAGCCACCGGCAGAGGGGGTCTGCCCACCAACAGGATTAGGGGCGCACCTGAGATGCACCCTATTGGCCGATCTTCCTCTTGATCAGTCCGACGGCGGCGTCGAATGCCGCTTCTATATCCAAGTTAGTCGTATCGAGCAATATGGCGTCTTCGGCAGGCCGCATCGGCGCATTGGCGCGACCTGCGTCACGCGCATCCCGCTGCCGGATCAGATCCAGCACCTCGCCATAGGTTATGTCGTCGCCACGAGACTGGCGTTCAAGGTGGCGCCGGCGGGCGCGGACCTCGGGGAGTGCGGTCACGAATATTTTAACGTCGGCATCCGGGCAGACCACGGTGCCGATATCTCTTCCGTCGAGCACCGCCCCCGGCTTGCGGCGAGCAAACGCCCGCTGAAACTCGAGCAAAGCCGCGCGGACACCCTCGATTCTGGCCACGATGGAGGCCGCCTCCCCGATTCCTGCCTCCCGCAACTCCGGGTCGGACAGAATCTCCGGGTCGAGTTTGCGCGCGCTTTCGACAGCAGCGACTTCGTCCTCCAGTGAGGCGCCCCGGGTAAGCACCGCCCGCGCCACGGCCCGGTAAAGCAGGCCGGTATCGAGATGCGCCAGCCCGAAGTGCTCGGCAATGCGTTTGCCGAGCGTGCCTTTGCCGGATGCAGCCGGTCCGTCGATGGCGATGATCATCGGGCCGACCTCACCTTCCGCGGAAGCTCCCTTTGCTGCCTGGCCTTCGAATAGCTCATTGCGCTCCCCTGCCATTGCCGCGCGTTGCCGGGCCGCCGCCGATCGGCGCCTTCAGCCGAAGCGCGCCCCCAGTGAGGCCATCAGCCCCTGAAACTCGGGAAAGCTGGTCGCGATCATTGTTACATCGTCGACAGTTACCGGCTGGGCGCTCGCAAGGCCCATGGTCAGGAACGACATCGCGATCCGGTGGTCGAGATGCGTCGCCACGGTGCCGCCGCCGCGCACCTCGTCTGCCCCTTGGACGACGAGAGTATCGCCGTCCACCGTGGCAGAGACGCCGCTCTCAGCCAAGCCGGCTGCGGTCGCGGCCAGCCGATCGCTCTCCTTGACCTTCAGCTCAGCGAGGCCGTGCATCTCGGTCCGTCCCTTCGCAAAGGCAGCGACGACGGCCAGGATCGGATACTCGTCGATCATGCTGGGGGCGCGCTCGGGCGGGATGGACACACCAGACAAGTCCGATGCCCGGACCCGGATGTCGGCCACCGGCTCACCGCCCTCCTCGCGCTCGTTCAGGAAAGCGACATCTGCACCCATCTCCTCGAGGGTGGTGTAGAAGCCGGTGCGAGTCGGATTGACCAGCACGGCCTCGATCGTCACCTCGGAACCGGGCACGATCAGCGCCGCGGCAGCGATGAAGGCGGCAGAGCTCGGATCTCCCGGCACCCGAACATTCCGGCCCTCGAGCTCCGCATGTCCCTTGACGGTGATCCGCGTCAGCGGGCCGTCGGCAACGGCCCGAATATCGGCCCCGAAATAGCGCAGCATCCGCTCGGTGTGATCGCGAGTCGGCTCACGCTCGATGACGGTCGTCTCTCCTGCGGCCGCAAGCCCGGCGATGAGGATCGCAGTCTTCACCTGCGCCGAAGGCACCGGCAGCTCGTAGGCGATCGGAATCAGGTCACTTGTGCCACGGATCGTGAGAGGCAACGTCTCCTTGTCGTCGAGCACCTCCAAACCCATCTGCTTCAGCGGCCCGAGCACCCGCCTCATAGGGCGGCGCGAGAGCGACGCATCCCCGACGAGCTCGACGGTGATCGGGTGGCCGGCGATGACCCCCATCATGAGGCGCGTACCGGTGCCCGAGTTGCCGAAGTCCAGAGGCCCGGACGGCTGGCTGAGGCCGCCGACACCGCGGCCCAGCACCTCCCAGACCTCGCCAGATTTTCGCGCCGGGGCACCCAGGGCCGTCAGGGCCTTTGCCGTGTTGACCACGTCCTCTGCCTCGAGCAGGCCCGTGATCTGCGTTCGGCCCGTTGCGAGGGCGCCGAAGATGAGTGCGCGATGGGAGATTGACTTGTCCCCAGGCACACGGCACCGGCCTCTCAGCGGCCCTGCCGACGACGCAGAAAGCGGATTCAAAGCAGAGGCTGTCATCTGTTGGACCGGCCGGCACGAGGTGGATGGAACAGCGCCGGAGAGAAGCTTCCGGCAGACACGCGGCAGATAGAGCTTGCCGGCCCGAAGCTGTCAACCGCGGCAAGTCGGCATGACTGGCAATTGCTTTTGACATGACCTGACGTGCATGGCAGACGGCAGCAGAATTTCATGACCAGGACATCGAGGATTTGAGATGGCGACCAAAGAAGCGCGCGGGACGAAGCGCACCTGCCAGAATCCGGAATGCGGCTCCCGTTTCTACGACCTGAACCGCGATCCCATCGTGTGCCCTATCTGCCAGTCGGTCTACAAGCTGGCGACGGCTCCGCAGGGTGTGGTGCCTCAGGAGGAAGAAGTCGTCCGCAAGCCCAAGAAGCCCGAGGTCACGGCGGACGAGGAAGCGGCGGGTGGTGATCTGCCGCTCGCCGAGGGTGATGAGGATCTCGCCGATCTCGAGGAAGCCGATGAGGCGATCGTCGGTGGCGACGAGGAAGCCTTCATCGAGACCGAGGAAGAGGACGGCGGCGACGTATCGGACATTCTCGGCCCCGTCGGTGAGGACGACGAGGAGCGCTAGCAGGCCAGCTGGGCCGTTGCCCGGATCGCGGGTGATGGCCCGAGGTCGGCCTGCCGCAACCCCTCACGAAGGGCTTGCAGTTTTCCTCTCATCAGCCTATTGAGGCGCACGTGCCGCGGGGGCCTTATCTTCCCCGCAGCTAACCAAGTTCCCAACCGGTCGGGGCCGTAGCTCAGTTGGGAGAGCGCGTGAATGGCATTCACGAGGTCAGGGGTTCGATTCCCCTCGGCTCCACCAGTAATATAGTCTTAGCGGTTTGTTACTCTGCGATTTTTCAGCTCCCCGCAAACTCCTACCCCACATTTGATCCCACAAAGTTTCTGCGCACCATTGAGCCTGCCTGAGGGCTCATCGACGGCCGTGTGCGCTACGGAGATTACCGACCCGGACTGGGTGCCTATCATGCGCCAGGCCGCAGGCATTATCACCAATCATGGCGGAACCACCAGCCATGCCGCCATCGTCAGCCGCGTGCTCGGCGTCCCGGCAATCGTCGGCACCGGCGAGGGCACGCAGGTGCTCTGACCCAACTCATGCTGGGCGTCGACCGAGACTCGGCCGAGCTGGCGCCGCTGTTCGACGAGCGCGACGAGGCGGTAAAACGCGCCGCTCGCGAGGCCATCCAGAAGGCGCATCAGGCCGGAATCAAAATCGGTATTTGCGGTCAGGCGCCGAGCGACTATCCCGAATTCGCAACCTTTCTCGTCGAAGAGGGAATTGATTCCATTTCACTCAACCCCGACAGCTTCCTTGCGACCGCCCAGCAGGTCGCAGAAATTGAGCGGCGCTTGGCTGCGAGGAACCCATGAATCCGCCCAGCGTTCCGAAGCCAGAGGCACCAGTGACCACTTTCATTAGCGTGCACCACCCGAACGCCGCGAGCCCGTCGATGAGGAGGTAAGGCATGCCTGCCCGCGTTGCCATCAATGGCCTCGGCCGGATCGGCCGGGCAACCATGAAGATCGTATTGGAC
>JAEVZQ010000509.1 GCA_023392135.1 Pseudomonadota bacterium
GCCTCGCGCCTCATCGGCCCGAATTGCCCCGGCGTGCTGACGCCGGACGAGTGCAAGATCGGCATCATGCCCGGCAACATCTTTAAGCGGGGCAACGTCGGCATCGTCTCGCGCTCGGGTACGCTCACCTACGAGGCCGTCAAGCAGACCTCCGACGCGGGGCTCGGTCAGTCGACGGCGGTCGGGATCGGTGGTGACCCTGTGAAGGGCACCGAGTTCATCGACATGCTCGAAATGTTCCTCGCTGATCCCGACACGCATTCGATTATCATGATCGGCGAGATCGGCGGCTCGGCCGAGGAGGATGCAGCCTCCTTCATCAAGAGCGAGGCCGCGAAGGGCCGCAAGAAGCCGATGGCGGGCTTCATTGCAGGTGTGACGGCTCCGCCGGGACGGCGCATGGGGCACGCGGGCGCCATCATCTCCGGCGGCAAGGGCAAGGCCGAGGACAAGCTGGAAGCCATGCGCTCGGCCGGCATCGCAATCGCAGACAGTCCCGCGGCCCTCGGGACCACGCTCGCAAAGGTTCTCAACGGCTGAGTAACCGCTCGGTGTCAAGACATGAGTGAGAACACTTGTGGCACCCTTAAACAAATGGCGCGCATGTACTAAATCAGCCGATGTGCTAATAGGCGCCCCACGCGGGCGCTTCATTGCGTTCGCGTGGTGCGAACCGCACAGTCCGGACCAAGTTGAAAATGTCACGACAAGCGTTGAACGAGGCCTTCGCACGGACGTCATTCCTCAACGGCGTCAATGCCGCCTACATCGAGGAGATGCAGGCGCTCTATGAGCGGAACCCGGGGGCGGTCAGCGACCAGTGGCGGCTCTTCTTTCAGAGTCTGCAGGAGGACAAGGGGGCCGTCGAAGCCGAGGCGCAGGGCCCCTCCTGGGGACGGCCACTCGAGGAGCTGACCGAGAACGGCAGCTCCGATCTGGTTGCAGCCCTGACTGGTGATTACGCCGGGGCCGAAAAGCACATCCGCGGCAAGCTGCAGGCGCGTGCGCAAGGCGCCGGCTTAGAACTCTCCATGGCGGCTTCGCTGCGGGCCACCCAGGATTCGATCCGGGCGCTGATGCTGATTCGCGCCTATCGCGTGATGGGCCACCTCGCCGCCGATGTCGACCCGCTGGGCCTCAACGACCGCCGCATCCATCGCGAGCTGAAGCCCGAGACCTATGGCTTCACTGAGGCTGATCTCGATCGGCCAATCTTCATCGACAAGGTGCTCGGCCTCGAAACGGCGACCATCCGACAGATCCTCAAGATTCTGCGACGAACCTACTGCCGCCAGATCGGCGTCGAGTTCATGCACATCACCTCCCCTGTGCAGAAGGCCTGGATCCAGGAGCGTATCGAAGGCGAGGGCAAGGACATCAGCTTCACGATGGAAGGCCGCCGGGCAATCCTCAACAAGCTGATCGAGGCCGAAACCTTCGAGAAATTCTGCGAGGTCAAGTATACCGGCACGAAGCGCTTCGGCCTCGAGGGGGCCGAGGCGATGGTGCCCGCGCTCGAGCAGATCATCAAGCGCGGCGGCCAGCTCGGCGTGAAAGAGATCGTTCTCGGCATGGCGCACCGTGGCCGGCTCAACGTGCTGGCGAACGTGCTGAGCAAGCCCTACCGCGCGATCTTCAACGAGTTCAAGGGCGGCTCGTTCAAGCCGGACGATGTCGAGGGCTCAGGCGACGTCAAGTACCACCTCGGCGCCTCCTCCGACCGCATGTTCGACGACAATACGGTGCACCTGTCGCTGACCGCCAACCCGTCGCACCTCGAGATCGTCGATCCGGTCGTCCTGGGCAAGGTGCGCGCCAAGCAGGACCAGTACGGCTGCCCTCGGCATGACCGCACGGCGGTGCTGCCGCTGCTCATTCACGGCGATGCCGCCTTCGCCGGACAGGGCGTCGTTGCGGAGTGCTTCGGGCTTTCCGGCCTCAAGGGCCATCGTACCGGCGGGTCGATCCATTTCGTCATCAACAACCAGATCGGCTTTACGACCAACCCGCGCTACTCGCGATCCTCACCCTACTGCACCGATGTGGCGAAGATGGTCGAGGCGCCGATCTTCCACGTCAACGGCGACTATCCCGAAGCCGTCGTGCACGTGGCCAAGATCGCGATGGAATTCCGGCAAAGGTTCCAGAAGCCGGTCGTGATCGACATGATCTGCTACCGGCGGCATGGGCACAACGAGAGCGACGAGCCGGCGTTCACCCAGCCGCTGATGTACAAGACCATCAAGTCGCACCCCTCGACGCTGGAAATCTACTCCAAGCGCCTGATCAAGGATGGCGTCGTCACGGCGGACGACGTTGAAGAGATGCGAGCCCGTTTCCGCGCCACGCTCGACGAGGAATTGAAGGCCGCGGATACGTTCCGTCCGAACAAGGCCGACTGGCTGGATGGCCGCTGGGCGGGGCTGGGCAAGCCTGAGGATGAGGATCGCCGCGGTAACACGGGTGTCGATCTGGATGTGCTGAAAGAAGTCGGGCGGCAGATCACGACCGTTCCCGCCGACTTCAATGTGCACCGGACCGTGCGTCGCCTGCTCGACCGCCGCCGCGAGATGATCGACTCCGGGGAAGGCATCGACTGGGCGATGGCCGAGCATCTGGCGCTCGGCACACTGCTCAAGGAAGGCTTCCCCGTTCGCCTCTCCGGGCAGGACGTCGAGCGCGGCACCTTTTCGCAGCGCCACTCCGTTCTCATCGATCAGGAGACGGAGCGCCGGTACACGCCGCTGAAGCACATCGCTCCCGACCAGGCGAAATTCGAGGTCATCAACTCGATGCTCTCGGAGGAAGCCGTGCTCGGATTCGAGTACGGATACTGTCTCGCCGAGCCCCATGCCCTGGTTGCGTGGGAGGCGCAGTTCGGTGACTTCGCCAACGGCGCACAGGTCGTAATCGACCAGTTCATCTCGTCGGGCGAGCGCAAGTGGCTGAGGATGTCGGGGCTCGTCCTGCTGCTGCCACATGGCTACGAAGGTCAGGGGCCCGAGCATTCCTCGGCCCGCCTCGAGCGCTTTCTGCAGAGCTCGGCGGAGGACAACTGGCAGGTCGCAAACTGCACGACGCCGGCCAACTACTTCCATATTCTGCGCCGGCAGCTTCACCGCAAAGTGCGCAAGCCGCTGGTGCTGATGACGCCGAAATCGCTGCTGCGCCACAAGCGGGTGATCTCCCACCTCGACGAGTTAGGGCCCGGCACCAGCTTCCATCGCGTGCTCTGGGATGGTGCAGACCGAAACCACGACCACTTCGATGGAGCCACGGTGGAGCTGAAGCCGGACAGCGAGATCCGGCGGGTCGTGCTATGCACCGGCAAGGTCTACTACGACCTCTACGAGCTCAGGCACGAGCTAAAAATCAATGACGTCTACCTGATGCGCGTCGAGCAGCTCTATCCGTTCCCGGCGCGGGCGCTGATGGCCGAGCTCGGGCGTTTTCCGAGCGCCGAGATCGTCTGGTGCCAGGAGGAGCCCCGCAATATGGGGGCCTGGAGCTTCATCGAACCGAACCTGGAGTGGGTTCTGCAGCACATCCGTGCTAAGCACCTGCGGCCGCGCTATGTCGGCCGGGCTGCCGCCGCGGCGACGGCAACGGGCCAGCTTTCGCGCCACCTGCAGGAGCAGAAGACATTGGTCGAGGAAGCTCTCAAGCTCTGATCGACGAGGGCTAACCGGCAGATAAGAGGGCCTGGGAAGAGATATGGCGATCGAAATTCGGGTACCGTCGCTCGGCGAGAGCGTCACCGAGGCGACGGTAGGGCAGTGGTTCAAGAAGCCAGGGGACGCCGTCAAGACCGACGAGCCGCTCTGCGAGCTGGAGACGGACAAGGTGACCGTCGAGGTGCCGGCGCCGGCAGCGGGCGTTCTGGGCAACATCGAGGTTCAGCAAGGCGAGACGGTTGCTGTCGGTGCCTTGCTTGGCACGATCAAGGAAGGCGCTGCTGCCGAGAAACAAGCCGCTCCTGCTCCGGCCAAGGCTGAAACCGCAGCGGCGCCTAAGCCTGCTCCCGCTCCGGCGAAGCCCCAGGGCGAGGTGATGGAGAAGGCCGTCGCCGAGGCGAAGGGCGCCATGCCGCCTTCACCGGCCGCCCGCAAAATCATGGAGGAGAAGGGCCTCACGCCGGATCAGATCACCGGTACGGGCCGCCGCGGTCAGATCCTGAAAGAGGATGTTCTGGCTACCGCTACAACCGCTCCGACCACTGCGCCAGCGGCTCCGCCGCCGCCATCGGCTGAAACCATCGCCTTTCCGGTTGCGCGCACTGCGCCCGCCCCAGCGCCCCAGATGCGCGCGCCGTCGGCGCCCAGCGACGCGGCTCGCGAGGAGCGCGTGCGCATGACGCGGCTGCGCCAGACCATCGCCCGGCGCCTGAAGGACGCGCAGAACACTGCCGCCATGCTGACGACGTTCAACGACGTCGAAATGAGCGCCGTGATGAGCCTGCGCGCGCAGTACAAGGATTTGTTCGAGAAACGCCACGGCGTGCGCCTCGGCTTCATGGGCTTCTTCGTGAAGGCCTGTATCCAGGCGCTGCGCGAGATTCCGGCGGTCAATGCCGAGATCGACGGCACCGACATCATTTATAAGAACTATTACCACATCGGCGTTGCGGTGAGTACGGAGAAAGGCCTGGTTGTGCCCGTATTGCGCGAGGCCGACCGCCTGTCGCTGGCCGAGATCGAGGCCCAGATCGGTGATTTCGGACGCCGCGCCCGGGACGGCCGCCTCAGCATCGAGGAAATGCAGGGCGGCACGTTCTCCATCACCAACGGCGGCGTCTTCGGCTCGCTTCTGTCGACGCCGATCCTCAATGCCCCGCAGTCCGGCATCCTCGGAATGCACCGGATCGAGGAGAGGCCGGTGGTCCGCGGCGGCCAGATCGTCGTACGTCCGATGATGTACCTGGCGCTCAGCTACGATCACCGGATCGTCGACGGCAAGGAGGCCGTTACCTTCCTGGTGCGCGTGAAGGAGCTACTGGAGGACCCGCAGCGGCTGGTGCTGGAGCTTTGAGGCGGCACTGGCGATGCCGCCGACAGTCGCAACTGTCAGTGGCGTAAAGTTCTATTCTTTGCTGATGAGCATCCGCCCCTCATTTCCACGCGAGCATTGCTGAGTTCACCGCGCAAGTCAGGATCGATCCCGTACAGATCATGAAAGGATCTTTGCCTCCGAACAAGGAAAGCGACGTGTTGGATTGGGCCAGAGTACATCGAGACGAGCTGATTGACGCCTGGTTCGAAATGGAGGCAGGCCGGAAGCCTGCGAAGATCGAATGTACGAGATCATTCGAATGAAGGCCGTCGAGCCGGTCCTCTATGGCGTTCTCAAGATCACCTGGCTGGATGGTTGTTTCGAGCTGATCGTTGATTTGCGCCCCGTCATAGCAGACGGAGAAGTCTTCGCGTTTCTTCGGGAATCGCCGGCGCGTTTCAACGATGTGAAGCTGGAAGAGTATGGGCATTCCGGCATCTGGCTGGATGATGATGGCGACGAGGTCGATTTCGGAAGCGATTCGCTTCGGCATCGCGCTATTCGGCAGGCCGAAATTCGCCGCCTCGCAAGCTGAACAAATACAGAGCAGAGCAGAAATGACCTACGATCTTATCGTCATCGGCACCGGCCCCGGGGGGTACGTGTGCGCCATTCGTGCGGCGCAGCTCGGTATGAAAGTGGCTGTGGTCGAAAAGCGGCCCACCTTCGGCGGAACCTGTCTCAATATCGGCTGCATGCCGTCGAAGGCGCTGTTGCACGCGTCCGAGGCATACGAGGAAGCCAATCACGCCTTCGCGGCCATGGGCATCAGCGTCAAGCCGGAGCTTGATCTTGCCCGTATGCAGGCCTTCAAGGATGAGGGCGTCAAAGGCAACGTCGATGGCGTGGCCTTCCTTCTGAAGAAGAACAAGATCGAGCAGTTCCGCGGTACGGGCCGCATCGCTGCGCCGGGCAAGGTCGACGTGATTGCGGATGACGGCGCAAAGCAGCAGCTCGAAACCAAGGCAATTGTGATCGCGACGGGCTCTGACGTCGCCCGGCTGCCCGGCATCGACATCGACGAGAAGACGGTCGTCTCGTCGACCGGGGCCCTTTCTCTGCCGAAAGTGCCGAAGAAGCTGCTCATCATCGGCGCCGGCGTGATCGGGCTGGAGCTCGGATCGGTGTGGCGTCGGCTCGGCAGCGAGGTGCTGGTCGTCGAGTATCTCGACCGCATCGTGCCCGGTCTCGACGCCGAGATGGCGCGCAATTACCAGCGCATCCTCACGAAGCAGGGCTTCAAATTCAAGCTGTCGAGCAAGGTGACCGCAGTCAACAAGTCGATCGGCGCGCACAAGGTGACCATCGAGCCGGCTGCCGGCGGGAATGGGGAAACCGCCTCGGCCGACGTCGTCCTCGTCTGCGTCGGGCGCGTGCCGTACACCGAGGGGCTTGGACTGGAGGAGATCGGCGTTCAG
>JAEVZQ010000514.1 GCA_023392135.1 Pseudomonadota bacterium
GCGGGGTAGTCGCCGAGGAAGTGGTCCGGAGCCGTCTTGATGCCGGCAAGCTCGAGGTTGTGGAACCACGGCCCCAGCTCGGCAATGCGGCGCGCGATCTCTTCGCGCGAACGGGAGGCCGTCTCGACTGTAGTCACCGGCTCACCTCATCGAGCGTGGCGCCGATGCCGTTGGCAGGCGGCGGCGTCGGCCGTTTCAGCCGCTCCTCGCCGTCTGCAACAGCTGCTGACGAGGCGTGCTCGGTGAGCAGTGCCGATGCCGCGCGATAGCCATTGAGGGTGCCGACGTCGACATAGGACTGTCCCGCCTTGATCCCGACTGCGGTGCCGCCCTCTGCGAGCCAGGCGTTGATGAGCGTGCCGAAGTATTCGTCTGACTGGTCGCGTGCAAGCCAGAGCCGCTGCAGGTCGGCGTAAACGCGCGCGGGCATCTTGAATGCGCCCCAGATCCAGTTGGACCGGGCATCCGGCTGCTTGACCTGGATTTCAAGGACCCGGCCGGCCCCGTCGAGCACGACCGCGTCGAAGAACTCGGGGTGATCGACCGGGAACAACAGGAACGCGAGATGGTCGTCAGGCAGACTGGCCAGGGCGTCCTCGGGGAACCAGATGGTATCGGGCAGGCCGATGATGACGCTCTCATCCTGGCTGATCACCGGCTCGGCGCGGAAGACAGCGTCGCACAACCCGGCTGGCTGGGGCTGCACCACGTACGCAATGGCCGCACCGCCGTACCCGGCACCGTAGTATTGCATGATGTCCCACTTGCCCGGCGAGATCACGAAGCAGATCCGGTCGGCGCCCGCGAGCAGCATCCGGTCGAGCAGGTACTCGGACACCGCGCACGGCCGCTCACCCGCGCCCGACCGGCGGCTCCCGACGGGAAGCAATTCCTTTGAGAACGCGAGCGGCTGAATGCGTGTGCCGCGTCCTGCAGCAGGTACGATCCCCCAGGTCACGAGCGCCACCTCCCCGCTGTCAGGGGCCGAAACCCGGTTGCCCTGTCGTTAGAAGGGAGGTAGGCACCCGGGTGGGGTGCCGCAGAGGAAACGTGCTCTGGCCTTCCGGCTGAAAGCGCTTCGAGCAATTGTTCTGCACGGCAGGCCGAGGTGTGGACGTCGAGGGTCCGCTCGCGGGCGGCTTTCGCCATGCGGGCGAGCTCGGCATCGGTGAGATCCAGCGCGCCGAGGACGTCGTCTCCATCGTACGCCAGCAGGATCTCGCGGCCTGGCGTGAAGAAGCTGTCGAGTCCAGCCCAGGCATCGGAGATGATCGCCGCACCGCAGGCGGCGGCTTCGAAAAGGCGGCCCGAGGGGCACCAGCCCATTTCCGCCATCGCGTGCCGGGTCACGTTGAGGGTGAGGCGTGAGGAGGAAAAGAACGCCGAGTGCTCTGACGGAGGAAGGTGGCGGACGAAATAGATGTTTTCTGACCATGGGAAGTCGGCCGGGTACTGGGCGCCGCCGATCAGGAACCGCTTTTCGGGACGTCTGCGGGCTGGCGCCATCAGCAGCGCCGCCAGCGTAGCCTGCCGGTCGGCGGCATAGGTCCCGAGATACGACAGGTCGGCACGGTAATGATCAGCCGGCGCCACGGGCTGATGCACGTCGGGGTCGACATGCCCGTAAAGCGGCACGACCTGCCGCGCACCGAGGCGCATCCGCAACTCTTCGAGCGCGCGGCCGCCAGTGTAGCTCAGCACGAGATCGAAGTCGCGGAGCCCGCGAGGGCCGATGTAGTCGACCGGCTTGCCCTCGTCGAGCCGGGCCAAAGTCACCGGGGTGTCGAGATCGTAGAAGACGGAGAGGCACCGACCTGTTTCGTGCACCATCTCTGTCGCTGCGATGCCATCGTGGCAGTACGAGGTAACGATGGCCGCGTCGGCCTCCTTCAGGGCGGCGGCCGCCTTCGCGCGCACGTCGTCCCATTGAGAATAAATGACTATTTCAGCGCCGGAGATTTCGGGAAGGTCGCGGTTATCGGCGTAGTAGGGCTCGTCACGCTCGAAGAAGGTCACCCGGCACCCGCGCCGGGCCAGAGCCCGGACGAGCCCGCGCCACAACGTGGCGTGACCGTTTCCCCAGGACGAGGTGATTGTCAGGCCGAAGATGGCGAGCCGCATCAGCCCGCCTCTCCATCGATCGTGAGCTGCGCGCCCTGGTCATTGATGGCGAGCTCGATGACACCCGCCGGCGCGATCTGCACCTCGGCATACGAATCGAGGGAGCGCCCCTGGCAGGCGAGCACGGCCGTCCGGATGACCTCGGCATGGCTGACGAGCACGATGCGCTCGCCAGGATGTGCAACATGCAGGCGCGCCAGATAGCGCACGACCCGCTCCTGCACCTCGCCCATGCTCTCGCCCTCCGGCGGGCGGGCGATGCTGCGCAGCATGTTCCAAAAGCTCCAACTTCCGTCTTTCGCCAGCTCCTCGAAGCTGAGGCCCGTCCAGGCGCCCGCATCGATCTCGTCCAGGGCGAAGGAGATCGCCATCGGCGCGCCAGCCGCGCGAGCTATGGCCGTGGCGGTCTGAATGGCCCGCTCCCGGGGGCTGGTGACCACGCGCGAGATGTTCTTCTCGGCGAGCTGGCGGGCAAGGTGATGGGCCTGCTCCAGGCCCTCGGCACTGAGCGGCACGTCTGGCTTGCGGCCAACAAGAACGCGGTCGAGCAGTGCGTGAGCGGCATGCCGCACGAAGAAGATCATCGTTGGGGCCAGCGGCTCGGGGAGGCGGGGCACATAGCGGCTCCGCTCATTGCGACGGGAGGCTGGTCGAAAGGACCTCGCGTGCAGGAGGCCAGTGTTCATATTGTGCTCCGATCCCCGCCCCTCGCCGGACGCCAGCTTTCTCGTTGGAAGCACGAGCCGAATAGGCCGTGATCAGCCTAGCGAACGCGATAAATGCTGGATTGGTTCCTGCCTGGGCCGGTCAGGCTGATCGGCTTGGTTACGGGGAGCTGACACTCGACAGCGGCAGCTTCGCTTGTCGATGGAACGCCAGGCTGCGACCTTCGGCCAGCTCGGATGCGGCTTCTTTTGGCACCAGATGCATGCCGTGACTGTTGCACGCCCGCGGCTCGTGCGTTACGAGCGTGCACCGGTGCCTCACTTCACCGGCACCGTCGCAGGAAGATCCGACCATGAGCCCGCTTCTCTTGGACTATCTGCCGCTTGCGGTGTTCATCGGCGTCGCGCTGCTCATCGGCGTCGCGCTGATGGCTGCTCCGTTTCTGATAGCAATCCGCAATCCTGATCCGGAGAAGGTCTCAGCCTACGAGTGCGGCTTCAACGCATTCGACGACGCGCGCATGAAGTTCGACGTGCGCTTCTACCTCGTCTCGATCCTCTTCATCATCTTCGACCTGGAAGTGGTGTTCCTTTTCCCCTGGGCGGTCGCCTTCGGGGACATCGGCACCTTCGGGTTCTGGTCGATGATCGCCTTCCTGGGCGTGCTGACGGTCGGCTTCATCTACGAGTGGAAGAAGGGAGCACTCGAATGGGATTGATCCTGCCCCCCGGTCCTGTGTTCGAGAAGCCACGCGAGGGCGGCGGGACGGGGCTCGTCACCCCGACTGATCCCTATTT
>JAEVZQ010000524.1 GCA_023392135.1 Pseudomonadota bacterium
CGATCGGCGCCTGTGTCCGACGCTGACGGTCGCCAGGAACCTGTCGCTCGGCGAGAAGCGCACGCCATTTCGATCCTGGACACTGGCGGAGGTGACGGAGATTTTTACGCCGCTCAAGTATCTGATGTCGCGCGAGGCCGAAACGCTCTCCGGCGGCGAGATGCAAATGGTGGCCATCGCGCGCGCACTGCTCGGCGCGCCAGGCCTCGTCCTCTTCGACGAACCAAGCCAGGGGCTCGCTCCAAAAATCGTTGATGACGTTTTAGGCGTGATCCGAACACTCAAAGCTTCCGGCATTGCCGCTATCGTGGTTGAGCAGAACGCCGAGGTTGCGCTTAGTGTAGCTGATCGCGTGGTGGTGCTGGCTCACGGACAGGTGGCCTGGTCGGGCGCGGCCCGTGAGCTCACCGAGGATGGCGAGCTCAAGCGCCGGCTGCTTGGAGGCCTGTCATGACCCATGGCCCGCTGCTTGCCCTCGAAACCGTAAGAAAAGTCTACCGCCGGGGGGTGCTGGACCGGACGCCAGCGTTCCAGCTCGATGTCGATCGCATTTTCGAGCGCCCGGAGATCGTCGGTGTGATGGGACCGAATGGTGCCGGCAAGACAACTCTGTTCGAGATGATCGCCGGCTCCAATGCGCCCAGCGCCGGGCGGATCGTAGTGGGCGGACAGGATATCCAGCAGGTTCGCTACAAGCAGCGGGACCGGCTCGCCATTCATTACCATCAAAGCTATCAGGTGCGCCGTTTCAGCAAGACGAAGCCGGCCTTTCTCCTCCAATCGGCGCGCAGCGCCTACCCGCTGGTCCACCTGTTCGATGAGCCGCAGTTCAATACGCAGGATGGCTATATCGGCTTCATGCTCGATTTCTTCCGCCGACTGCGGAGCGAAGGGCGCCTCGTCTTCGTCTGTCTGCACCCGACCGCGACCTTCCAACTTGAAATCCTGCGGGAGATTTGCGAGCGATTTCTCTTCGTCAGCCGCGGCCAGGTCCAGTCGTTTTCTGACTACCGCATGATGACGCGTGACGCAGACGTGACGCACTATCTCGGGGCTCTCGCAGGCTGAGTGGCGGCAGCTGGCGAGGGAGATCAATGCGGGTCAGCGTCATGGATCGGGACCGACAGCCCGACCGATGATGCTGCGGTGCTATTTCGGTGTCGTCAGACGAAAAAACAGTGCGGTGGCTGTCGCAAAAGAATTAGCATCATATCCCTCACCTGCTGCTTGTTCTTGGCTTGGCCAGTCGGCCCCATGTCTCGCAGCGGATGCTGTAGAACCGGAGCATGAGCTGTAAGTCAGAACGCAGCCACCAAGCCATCGCTCCGTGGGTCGGCAGCCCCCTCCAGGACTCCAGTCGGCATTCTGACAATGGCGCCGGCGTGCCCCGTGATCTCATCAAAGGGGCCGATGGCCTCCAGATCGTGGCCGGCACGGGCGAGGGCGGCCAGGGTCTCTTCGGCGAAACGGTTCTCAATGCGCAAACTCATTCTTTGCTCGCCCCAGGTGCGGCCGAGAAGCCAGCGCGGCGCGGTGACTGCCTGTTGCAGCTCCTGGCCGAAGGCGGCATAGCGCGTGAAAATGGCGGCCTGAGTCTGGGGCTGGCCATCGCCGCCCATGGTGCCGTAGACCATGACCCGACCGTCGTCGAACACAGCGAGCGGCGGCTGGATCGTGTGAAACGGTTTGCGCCCGGGCCTCAGCTCGTTTCTGGCTCCAGGCGCCAATTCGAAACTCGTGCCCCGGTTCTGCCAGGTAATGCCCGTCTCGGGGAGCACGACACCGGAGCCGAATTCCCAGTAGAGGCTCTGGATGCAGCTTACGGCACGGCCCTCGCCGTCGATCGCCCCGAGCCAGACGGTATCGCCGCTCGTGTGACTGCCTGCCCACGGCAGGGCTGCCCGCGGGTCGATCTCTGCCGCCGTGGCGTCCAGGAAGCCCGCAGCGAGGAACTGCTCGCAGTCGGCATCCATATAAGCCGGATCGGTGACGTGGGCATCGCGCACGCGGAAGGCACGCTTGGTCGCCTCGACCAGACAATGCACGAAGTCGAAGCCCTCCGCCTCGCGGCAACGAAGGCGCTCGGACAGGCCGAGGATCATCAGAGCGGCCAATCCCTGCGTCGGCGGTGGCAGGTTGTAGAGTGTCGCCCCGAAAGCGTTGAGAGAAAGAGGACGCACGCGGAGCGCACGTTGGGCGGCGAGATCCTGGGCGCCAATAGGGCTGCCGGCGGCCTCGAGATCAACTGCGATCGCACGTGCCAGCTCGCCTCGGTAGAAACTGTCGAGGCCCGCATTGGCCAGCCGCTCCAAAGTCGTCGCCAGGGCCGCCTGTCGGAAGATGGCGCCGGTTTCGGGCACGGCGCCGCCTGGAAGATAGTGGGTCGCAAAGCCTGGAACAGACACGAGCTCGTCGCGCTTTGCGGCGGTATTGGCATGCTGGCTTCGCGTTACGGGAAAACCGTTTCGCGCATAGAAAATGGCGTCCTCGCAGAGCCGCGATAGCGGCATCCGTCCGCCCATCTCGCCGGCCAGCTCGGCCGCTGCCTGCCAGCCCGAGACGGCGCCGGCGACGGTTATCGCAGCCAGAGGCCCGCGGTTCGGGATCGAAGTCATGCCGCGCGCCCGATAGAGCCCGGCATCGGCTCCACGCCACGCTCCTCCGCAGGCATCGATCCCGATCGGCGAGGCATCGCCAGCGCGGATGAGCCAGAAATTGTCTCCGCCGAGCCCGTTCATGTGCGGGTAGACGACGGCGACGGTAGCCAGCGAAGCGATCATCGCCTCGACCGCATTGCCACCCTCGCGCAGAACCCGCAGACCAGCCTCCGCCGCGAGATGATGAGGCGCAACGACCATGCCGCGCGTCGATCTCGGTGTCTGCAGCATCTGCCCTTTCCCTTATCGCCGACTCATCAGGTCACCAGCCGATCGTTCGCGGTAGCCAGAGCGCGATGTCTGGATAGATGAAGACCAGGACGACGGCGATAACTTGCAGCATCACGAACGGAGCCACGCCCACGTAGATGTGGCGTGTGGTGATCGAAGGTGGCGCCACGCCCTTCAGGAAAAACAGTGACCAGCCGACCGGCGGGGTGAGGAAGGTAGTCTGCAACGTCATGCCCACGAGAATCGACATCCAGACCATATCGATGCCGGCGCTGCGGAAGATGGGCACGAACAGCGGCATGACGATGTAGGAGATCTCGATCCACTCGAGGAAAAAGCCGAGGAAGAACAAGATCACCAGCATGAAGATCAGGGCGCCAGTCGTGCCCCCGGGCACGGCCTCGAACATCGCCTCGACCAAACCATCGCCGCCGAGCCCACGGAACGCCAGCGAGAACGCCTGCGATGCGATGAGGATGAAGTAGATCATCGCAGAGATATTGAGGGTGTTCCTGAGGGTGCCGACGAGAGTCGGCCAGTCGAGCCGCCGGCCGAGGGCTGCGATCAGGAGGGCTCCTGCGGCCCCCATGGAGGCTGCTTCCGTGGGCGCCGCGATGCCGCCGATGATAGATCCGAGCACCGCCAGAATGAGTCCGATCGGTGGCAGCACGACTTTGAAGACGTCGACGACGAGTTGGCGGCTGGTCTTCAGATCGCGCTCTGCCTTCGGAATGGGCGGCGCCAGGTCGGGCCGGACGAGGCCGAGGGCGAAGACATAAATAAGATAGATACCGGCAAGCACCAGCCCTGGGACCATCGCCGCGGCAAAGATCGTGCCCACCGACTCGGCCATGATGTCGGCCAGCAGGATGAGCACGAGACTCGGCGGTATGATCTGACCGAGGGTTCCCGAGGCGCAGATGACACCACAAGCGAGCGGCCTGTTGTAATTGCGCTTGAGAAAAACCGGCAACGTAAGCAGGCCGAGCGTGACGACTGTTGCGCCGACGATGCCGGTCGCAGCGCCGAGGAGCACACCAACCAGAACAATGGCGAGACCCATTCCCCCTGGAAGGGGGCCACACAGAAAGCCGATGACGTCGAGCAGGTCCTCGGCCAGCCGCGATCGCTCCAGCATCACGCCCATGAACACGAAGAGCGGTACAGCGAGAAGCGTATAGTTGGTGGCGACGCCATAGATCCTGAGCGGAATCAGGTTGAACAGCGTCATCCCGAAGCCGAGATAGCCGAAGGCGAATCCCGAGATAATCAGCGCGATCGCAACCGGCACGCCGGCGAACAGCATGCCGATGAAGGCCGCGCACATCAGCAGGGCAAGCGTCTCACCTTCCATGACCTCACCTGCCGAGTGCGCGTTTGGAGTAAAGGATGATGTGCGCCGCTGCCTGTAGCGCCAGCAGTCCGAACCCGAGCGGGATCATGGCCTTGATGATGAAGCGGTAGGGCAGACCGCCGGGG
>JAEVZQ010000048.1 GCA_023392135.1 Pseudomonadota bacterium
TGGTTCGAGGGTAACTTCGAGGCCTACGAGGAGGACAAGAAGCGCCGGCTGGGCGATGCGGCGGTTGAGCCGCACCGGATCAAGTTCAAGCGGTTCGAGCGGGCCTGAGGAACCTCACAAGGGGGTCGAGGGCACCGGAACTGGCATTTCCGGTGCCTGTTTCTGCTGCAGATCGGCAGGCAGACAAGGGCACATGGCAGCACATTCCCACGGGCACGGCTTGGGGCACGGGCACATTCATCCGGAAGCCGGTGACTGGGTCTTGTGGTGGGCGGTGGTCGTCAACGTCGCGCTGACGGTCGTGCAGGTGGTCGGCGGCGTGTTCGCAGGCAGCCTCGCGCTGGTTGCTGACGCCGTGCACAACCTGTCCGATGCTGTTTCGCTCGGCATCGCCTACGCCGCCCGCAAGATCTCCCGCCGCCCGAGCGACGAGCTCATGACCTTCGGGTACGTGCGGGCCGAAAGCATCGCGGCACTCATCAACTACACGACCCTGATCGCCATCGGCATCTACCTGGGCTACGAGGCGATCGTCCGATTCTTCGCGCCGGAAGAGGTGCAGGGCTGGGTGGTGGTCTGGGTGGCCGCGGTGGCGCTGGCGATCGACACGATTACCGCGCTGCTCACCTATTCGATGGCGAAAACGAGCCAGAATGTCCGCGCGGCCTTCCTGCACAATTTGGCGGACGCGCTCGGCTCGATCGCAGTCATCGTGGCCGGCGCGCTCATACTGGTGTTCGGCTGGAATTTCGTCGACCCGATCGTCACGCTCGGGATCTCGGCCTACATCCTCTGGATGGCATTCGCCGAGATCGGTGGCGTGATTCGCCTGCTCATGCTCGGCGTTCCGCCGGAGATCGATGTCGACGAGCTAATAACTGCCGTGCGGAATGTTGACGGCGTGCAGGACGTCCATCACGTCCACGTCTGGGCCATCGACGAACACCGCAACTCACTGGAAGCTCACATCGTGGTGCCCGATGAGCTCACCGGTGATTCCAAGTCCGTGAAGGATCGGGTCAGGGTGCTTGTGCGGGATCGGTTCGGCGTGAGCCACACCACCCTGGAGGTTGAGCACGCCTCCGAGTGCCACGAGGGCGGGCACGCCAACACCATCGGCCACCAGATCGGGCATCGGCACTGAACCGAGCTTGCGCGCCCAAGTGAGCGGTCAGGCGGCGACCAGATTCTCGACGATGCTCTCGAACAGCTTGCGCCCTTCGGTCGGGCCGAGCAGGGGATCGGAGGTATTCTCGGGATGGGGCATCAGGCCGAGCACCCGGCGGCGTGCGTCACAGATGCCGGCAATGCTGCGCTGGGCACCGTTCGGGTTGGCCTCGGGCGTGACGTTGCCCTGGCGGTCGGCGTAGCGAAATACGACACGGCCATCGCCTTCGAGCCGGTCCAGGGTTTCGGTGTCGGCGAAGTAATTGCCCTCGGCGTGAGCCGCGATGGCGCGCATTACCTCGCCTTCGCTGAAGCGGCTCGTGAACATGGTGTCCGTCTGCTCGACCCTGAGCCAGACATCCTTGCAGACAAATTTCAGAGAAGCATTCCGCATCAGCACGCCGGGCAGCAGGCCGGCCTCGCAGAGGATCTGGAAGCCGTTGCAGATGCCGAGGACCGGCGTCCCCGCCTTCGCCTTGGCGATGACGTCGCGCATGATCGGCGAGTGAGCAGCCATGGCGCCGCAGCGCAGGTAGTCGCCGTAGGAAAAGCCGCCAGGGAGCACGATCAGATCGGAGGCCGGAACCTCGCTGTCGCCGTGCCAGACCATCCGCGGCGCTTTGCCGGATACGGATTGAAGCACGTCCGCGACATCGCGTTCGCGATTGGTTCCCGGGAAAATGATGACGGAAGCTCTCATGCTGCCCCGCTATGTTCTCGCGACCCGATATCGTCGACTGCTTCTCCCTCTCCCCATGGGAGAGGTGAAGTAGGTGCTGCCAGCAGAGGTGCAAGCTCGCGAACGCAGTCCGCGCCGCAGGCCACGCTTACCCCTCGATCTCGTAAGTGTAATTCTCGACCACAGTGTTCGCGAGAAGCTCGCGGCACATTCGATCAACCGTCTCACGTGCCTCTGCCATGCTGCTGGACGCAAGCTCGACCTCGATGAACTTGCCCTGGCGAACCGACCGAACGCCCTCGATCCCGAGCGCGCCGACAGCGTTCTGCACGGCTTTGCCCTGCGGGTCGAGTACGCCGTTCTTCAAGGTGATGATGATGCGTGCTTTCATGGCCGAGCGAAGAGTGAATGGCGAAGAGCGAATGCGCGCGAGTAGCCCGAGCTGCTGTTCCCAACAACTACTCGCTACTCGCTAATTCGCCATTCGCTTAATTCGGCTTCCCCCCAGGATTCGATGCGACCAGCACCGGCACGGCGCCCTTCTGCGGCCGGTTGTCGGTGAACACACCGAGCCGGCGAGCAACCTCCTGGTAGGCCTCGAGCAGGCCGCCCATGTCGCGGCGGAAGCGGTCCTTGTCGAGCTTGTCGGATGTCTGAACGTCCCACAGGCGGCAGCAGTCGGGGCTGATCTCGTCGGCCAGCACGATCCGCATCTGCTCGTTGTCCCACAGCCGGCCGAACTCGACCTTGAAGTCGACCAGGCGGATGCCGATGCCGAGGAACAGGCCGACGAGGAAGTCGTTGATCCGCAGCGCGAGCTGCATGATCTCGTCGATCTCATGCGGGCTCGCCCAGCCGAAGGCCGGGATGTGCTCCTCGGAGACGAGCGGATCGTTCAGATTGTCGGCCTTGTAGTAGAACTCGATGATCGAGCGGGGGAGCTGCATCCCCTCCTCGAGACCGAGGCGCTGGGCCAGCGAGCCGGCCGCCACGTTCCGCACAACCACCTCGAGCGGTATGATCTCGACCTCGCGGATCAGTTGCTCGCGCATGTTGAGGCGCCGGATGAAGTGAGTCGGCACGCCGATCTCGCCGAGCTTCACGAAGATGTACTCGGATATGCGGTTGTTCAGCACGCCCTTGCCTTCGATGAGTGCGTGCTTCTTGTTGTTGAAGGCGGTGGCGTCGTCCTTGAAGTGCTGGATGAGGGTGCCGGGCTCGGGCCCCTCGTAAAGCACCTTGGCCTTGCCCTCATAGATGCGACGGCGCCTGTTCATGTGAGATGGACCTCTAAACATATACATTCGCTTGTTGTTTTGGGGACAGATGCATCCCGACCGGGTCCGGGCTGTCCGTCGAGTGCAGCGCGCCGACACCCTGCGCGACGTGGCAAGGGAGCCGGAACCCGATTGAATCCTCGCCGGACACTAGCCGAAGGCGGGTTCAGAAACAATCTTAACGGAGGGGCCAGTTGCCGCGTGGCTAAACCGACGCACTGGTTATTGATCTCGGTTCAACCAGAGTCTATGCCTCGCTGGCTTGGCTGGTTCACTGCGGCACGCCTGCAACAGGCGGGTTCCTGGTAGAAAACTAGGTAGAGGTGGAGAAGACCGGATGACCTTCGAAGATCGCCAGAAAGCTTTCGAGAAGAAGTTTGCTCATGACCAGGAACTCAAGTTCAAGGCAGAGGCACGCCGCAACAAAATGCTCGGCGAATGGGCTGCTGGCCTGCTCGGCATGAGCGGCGCCGAAGTTGAAGACTACGTGAAATCTGTCAGAAAAGCCGATCTGGCCGAAAAAGGCGACGAGGACGTGTTCCGCAAGATCCGTGGCGACTTCGACGCCAAGGGCGTTTCTGTCTCGGACGCAGAATTGCGTGCCAAAATGACGGACTATCTTGCAGAAGCGGTGGGGCAACTCGAAGCGGGCAAGTAGGACTTTGGGCTGCAGCTCTCCCTCTGCCCGCGTGAGGAGAGGGAGACTGCATTTCCATTAAACCGGAGCGACTCTAGGGCTTGTCGCCCGGCGGCAGGACTTCCAGGACGGCGGCGCCGTCGATCTCGCTCTTGCCCTGCGCGACGAGCATCCGGAACAGCGTGAGAGCCTGGGTCGTCATCGGCATAGCGAGGTGCCGGCCCCGGGCTGCCTCGTTGACCATCTCCAGGTCCTTGAGGACCTGCCGGGCGTAGCCTTTGGGCGTCCAGTCGCGCGGGATCATGCGCTCCAGCATCACGGGAAGCAGATTGGAGCCGGCATATCCGCCGCCGAGCGCCTGCGAAAGCTTGGTTGCGTCTATGCCGTAGGTCTCCGCCAGGCGGAGCGCCTCGGCGATCACGCAGTAGTTCGTAAGGACGAGCGTCTGGTTGACGAGTTTGGTCGCCTGCCCGGCGCCGGGCCCGCCCATGTGGGTGAACGTGCCAAGCTGGCTCATCAGTGGTGTTACGCTGGCAATGGCCTCGTCCGTTCCGCCGGCCATGATCGCGAGCGTGCCAGTCTCCGCAGCACCGGGTCCGCCCGAGACAGGCGCATCGACCATGCTCATGCCGGCGCGCTCCGAAAGCAGGGCCGCGATCCGCTTGGTCGTATCGATCTCCGTCGTCGAGTGATCGACGAAAACCTTGCCCTGCAGGTTGTTGGCGGAGAGAATACCCTGCGGATCTTCCACGACTGCGGCGACAGCCGCCGATGTCGTCACGCACGCAAGCACCACGTCGGCCGCCTCCGCCAGCTCGGCCGGCGAGGCGGCTTTCTCCACACCGTATTCTGCGGCTGCGGCAACTCTCTCGGGCGAGACATCGTAGCCGATGACCCTGTGACCGGTGGCGATCAGACGGCGCGTGAAGCCGGTGCCCATCAGCCCGAGCCCGATGAACCCGACAACGGGATTGGTCATTGCTCCTCCAGTTAGCTGCGCTTCTCAGATCTTTCTCTCCCAAGCATAGCG
This sequence comes from Pseudomonadota bacterium, assembly GCA_023392135.1. GTDB lineage: Bacteria > Pseudomonadota > Alphaproteobacteria > Rhizobiales > Hyphomicrobiaceae > ZC4RG25. Next base: position 4,791 of record JAEVZQ010000048.1, read on the forward strand.
GGAGATTTGCGCGGCCGTAATCTTTTGCACGTCATAGCAGACGGTCACGCTCGCCAGCAGGGCCCGCATCAGTTTATATTGTCCGTCGAGGGAGTACGGAAAAGCCAGGAGCTCGATTGAGCTCGGAAGGACGGGGGAATAGCATGCGAGCTGCGACCGTTTTTGCGCTGGCGCTCTCAGCCGTACTGGCGGGAACTGCCGCTCATGCAGACTGCCCGGGGAATCCCAACGCGCTCGGTGTTTCGCGGACGGTCGAGATCGACACCACCGGTGGGCCGGGCTTCGGGCTCGAGCAGTATCGCATGCACGATTTCCTCATGCCGAAAGAGGTCGTGCTGACATTCGATGATGGTCCGTGGCCCGCGAACACGCCGGCCGTGCTCGACGCATTGGATGAGCACTGCGTAAAGGCGACGTTCTTCATCATTGGCAAGCATGCGCTCTGGCATCCCGAGATCCTGAAGGACGTTGCGGCGCGCGGGCACACGATCGGCAGCCATACGTGGTCCCACGCAAACCTGCGCAAGGCGAAGGGCGCAAAGGCCACGGAGGAGATCGAGAAGGGCCTGAGCGCGGTGAAGCTCGCGCTCGGTGCCGATCCGGCGCCGTTTTTCCGCTTCCCCTATCTGCAGGACCCGAAGGAGCAGGTCGCCTATCTCGGGTCGCGCAACATCGCGATCTTCTCGCACGACCTGGATAGCTTCGACTTCAAGTGGCGCAAGCCGGAATCCGTCGTGAAGACGGTGATGCAGAAGCTCGAGAAGAAGGGCAAAGGCATCATCCTGATGCACGACTTCCAGAAGGCGACCGCCCAGGCGATGCCGAAGCTGCTGAAGGAGCTGGCAGACAAGGGCTACAAGGTCGTGCACATGACGGCGAAAGCGCCAGCAACGACGCTGGCGGAGTTCGATCAGCTGGCAAAGGCAGAGATCAAGGGGCCTGAAGGCACCGGCCGGCCGACGTCCAGCGTCGTTCGTACGATCAGCACGGGGCAGTAGCGGCGTCTGGAATCGCTGCACAGCTTCACTGCGATTGTGATGCTCGCTGTTGTCTCGCGAGCACTCTCTTGCGCAGAGCGACCCAGCGCCGGCAACTCGCCAGGCTGAGCTTGCAGCGGATGACGATCTTCGGGCCTCCGCCGCCGGTCTCCAGTCCCGTTATGCGTCCGTTGCCGCTGATGTCCAGCGCGGCCTTGCGAAGGAGATCGGCAGCGGTCATCGACGCCATGAACGGGTTTGCCTCGAGAACTTCGCTGCTTAGGATTGCCGAAACTGGCGTATCCTCATCAGCCCGCAGGAGACGGGTCGCGCCCGCCGGGCCGAGCAGAAAGGCGAGCCGCAGATTGACGGATGTGACTTCCAGGCCCTGGGTATCGAGATGGGTCGCGTTTTCCTGCGTGTAGGCCAGTGCGGCGCGGCGCGAAAACTCGAAGTCCGTGCGCTTCGCCAGGATCTCCGCATTGGAAAGGCTGGCGGTCTCGTCAGCGAAGTAGCGCCGGGCGACCTCCAGAAACGTCGATTCGATGAACTGAAAAGGGCCGAGCGCCGTCGATCGTGGGTTTTTGGCGTTCAGTACACCGCTCGATTCGGCCATCATCAGCCGGTCAAGAAACGTCTGAACCGGGGGATTGGCTTTTTCGGGTGCCTCGGCGGCTGGCTCTGTCACAGCTGGGCTGGCCGTTACTGCCGCGTTGGGCTCGGCCAACGCCATTGCAGGATAGAGAATGAGAAGCAGGGCTGCGACCGCTGCTCCCAACTGATCAAGTCCGTGGTCGGGCCGATACGCCCATGGGGTCCTGGTACGATCCATCTCAGCCGAAGTGCAACGAAGCGAAACTTCGCGGCAAACGCTTGCCTGTATGGAAAAGTTCCGTCGACGTAGATTGTGGAAGACGATGGTGCTTCGGGCTGCGGCACTGAAATGCGGAGAACCGCTACTTTGCCAGGTTTTGCCCCGGGTTGTCCTGCGCCGATCGATGCGGGGCGATGTCCGCATCAAGCTGGAGTTCGACCCGGCGGTCGAGCTGCCAGAGTGTGTGCCGATCGAGCCTTGAACGGTCGACTCCCTGATACGGCTCCGAGCTGCCCTTTGGCACGAGCATCAGATTGCCGGTGAAGCCGTTTGCTTTCAGGTAATCTGCCACGGCATCCAGACGATCCCGCGACAGCTCGAGGTTGAAAGCCTCACTGCCGCGCTCGTCGGCGTGGCCGGTGAGCACGACGGAGTCCGGTTGCTTGATCTTCAGATACTCCAGCAGAAGCTCCATCGCCTTACGTCCATCTTCCGTGAGAGCCGCTTTCCGGAAAACGAACTGGATCGGCACTGGAACCGGCGCACGAACCGCAACCTGTGAACGGGACGGCTGCTTGGGGTCACGAGCGGCGCCAACCAGGCTTTAGAGGTTCTGCATCATGCTGGTTGAGGGATCCGGCCCCCCGGCAGCAGCT
>JAEVZQ010000051.1 GCA_023392135.1 Pseudomonadota bacterium
GACGAGGCACGCGGCCGCATCGAGCAGCAGATCGCCACAGCCCGGGCCGAGCTCAACACGCTCACGCAGAAGGTAATCAAGGCAGGCTTGGCCGAGTGGGCCGGCTCGCTGGGAGACCGGCAGAGCCTGATCGTGCGCGGCCAATCGAACCTGCTGAAGGATCTCACGGCCATCGAGGAGCTGGAGCGTATCCGGCAGCTCTTCGAGGACCTCGAAACCAAGCGCGATCTCATCCAGCTCTTGGGCCTCGCGGAGCGCGCCGAGGGCGTGCGCATCTTCATCGGCTCGGAGAACAAGCTCTTCTCGCTCTCCGGCTCCTCGCTGATCGTGGCACCCTTCCAGGACAAGTCACGCAAGGTCGTGGGCGTGCTCGGCGTGATCGGGCCGACGCGCATCAACTATGCTCGCATCATCCCCATGGTCGACTACACTGCCAAGCTGGTCGGTCGGCTGCTCACTTGATTTTTCTTTTCCCGGACCCATCATACCGGCGAATTCGCCGAGGCGAGCAATGCCGCCCGCCTCGCCATCGAGAGCTACTCTCCAGGACAGGTCTGAGGACTCATGAGCGCGAAGCCTAGCCCAGAAGAGCAGTCAGCACCTCACGCGCCGTCAGCCGAGGAGCATAGTCCCGAGGCGGCGGCCGCGGACGACAATCAGCCGCAGGCGGGCGCAAACGAGCAAGGCTCGGGGCCAGCCGATCCCGGCAGCGCCCAGCCCGCAAGCCCCGAGACGACTGCCGCCAAGACTGAGGCTGAACAACAGGGGTGCGCTGAGCCGCAGGTCGCGGCGCTCGAGGCGCAGGTGGCCGACCTGACGGATCGGATGCTCAGGGCGCACGCCGAGATGGACAACATCCGCAAGCGCGCCGAGCGCGAGAGGCTGGATACCGCCAAGTACGCGATCACGAAGTTCGCCGGCGACATCGTGCTTTTGGCGGACAACTTCCAGCGGGCCATTGCTGCGGTGCCGGCGCGCGCGGCCGAGCAGGACACGACGCTCAAGGGGCTCGTCGAGGGCGTCGAGATGATGGAGCGCGAGTTCCTCAACGTGCTGGAGCGGCACGGCGTCAAGCGCATCGATCCTCAGGGACAGCCCTTCAACCCGCACCTCCATGATGCTGTCATGGAGCAGCAGAATGCAGAGGTGCCGAGCGGCACGGTCGTGCAGGTCTTCCAGCCGGGCTACACCATCGAGGATCGTGTCTTGCGACCGGCCATGGTGGTCGTCGCAAAGGGAGGTCCAAAAGTATCGACGGCAGAAAAGCCCGCCGGGCAACAGGCGCCGCAGTCCGCCGCTCGGGACCAGCCGGCGCAGCAGGATGCGTCTGAACCGGAGTCGACCTCTGGCTCAGAAGGGGGCGGGCAGGACAACGGCCAGCCCCAGTAGGGGCGGCCCCTTCAAGTAGCCGGCCGCGTCACGCGCCGCAGGGTGAGGTTGATGCGGCCGCCGCCGGGGATAAGCCTCGAGGTGCCCGGCAATATGCGGTCGACTCCGTGATAGGCGAGGCGCGCCGCACCGCCGAGCACGACGACATCGCCGGACCGAAGGTGCATGCGTGTCTTCGGATCCGATCTCTTCAGTCCGCCGATGTGAAAGATTGCGTCGTCCCCCAGCGAGACCGATACGACGGGCGCCTGTGAGTCCTCCTCGTCGGCATCGACGTGACTGCCGAGCTTTGACTGCGGGCCGTAGAAGTTAATCAGGCAAGCCTCGGGAAGCGGAGTGTATTCCGCCACGTCCTTCCACAAGCCGATGAGCGTGTCTAAAATAGCCGGCCACGGCTCTCCGGTTACGGGGTGCACGCGCTGGTAACGATAGCCGCCCTGCTTGTCCGTCACCCAGCCGAGTTGACCCGCGTTGGTCATCTCCACCGACAACGGTTTTCCGCTCCGAGGCATAGCCGGCCGGTAAAACGGTGCCTGCCGCACTATGGCATCGATCGCGCGCAGCAACTCTGCCTGACGCTGTGCGTCGAAATACCCCGTGAGTAATTTGAAGCCACTCGGCGCCATTCAGACCTGTCCGTCACACTTGAGAAGAAGCGGCACGATTCAGACACCATTGTGCCGGGGCGTTATCCAACGGCAACGCAAGATCGCCATTTTTGTAACAAACGGGTCACGCACTGCCGTTGCAGCCCCAATCACCCCCGCTTATATACCCGCTGACCTAATGCAGGAGCTCCAGGGGACCGTCTCACCAGCCCCGCGCGGGAAGGGGGCATGCCGGGCGCCGAGAGACCGGGTCCGGGCGGTCAGCCGAAGATAGAGAGGAACAGGGCGACATGTCGAAAGTGATTGGAATTGACCTCGGGACGACGAACTCGTGCGTGGCCGTGATGGAAGGTGGTCAGCCGAAGGTCATTGTCAACGCCGAAGGCATGAACACAACCCCATCGGTTGTTGCGTTCACGGAAGATGGCGAGCGGCTCGTCGGTTTGCCGGCGAAGCGCCAGGCGGTCACCAATCCGGCCAACACCTTTTTCGCCATTAAGCGCCTCATCGGGCGGCGCTATGACGACCCCATGGTCGAGAAGGACAAGGGCCTCGTCCCCTATGACATCGTCAAGGGTCCGAACGGGGATGCCTGGGTCGCGACCAAGGACGGAAAACAGTATTCATCGCAGGAAGTCTCGGCCTTCATCCTGCAAAAGATGAAGGAAACGGCCGAAGCCTATCTCGGCCACGCCGTCTCACAGGCCGTGATCACCGTTCCTGCCTACTTCAACGATGCTCAGCGGCAGGCGACCAAGGACGCCGGCAAGATCGCTGGCCTCGAGGTCCTGCGCATCATCAACGAGCCGACGGCCGCCGCGCTCGCCTATGGTCTCGACAAGAAGAAGGAGAGCAAGACGATCGCCGTCTATGACCTCGGCGGCGGCACCTTCGATATTTCGATTCTCGAGATCGGCGACGGCGTTTTCGAGGTGAAGTCGACCAACGGTGACACCTTCCTCGGCGGCGAAGACTTCGACATGAAGCTCGTCAGCTATCTCGCCGACGAGTTCAAGAAAGAGAACGGCATCGATCTGCGTAACGACAAGCTTGCGCTACAGCGCCTCAAGGAGGCTGCCGAGAAGGCGAAGATCGAGCTGTCCTCGGCATCGCAGACCGAGGTGAACCTGCCGTTCATCACGGCCGACCAGTCCGGTCCCAAGCACCTGACGATGAAGCTGACCCGCGCCAAGCTGGAGAGCCTCGTCGAGGACCTGATTGCGCGGACCAAAGCTCCGTGCAACCAGGCACTGAAGGACGCCGGGCTCAAGGCCGCAGAGATCGACGAGGTGGTGCTGGTCGGCGGCATGACGCGCATGCCGCGCGTGCAGCAGGTCGTCAAGGAGCTGTTCGGCAAGGAGCCGCACAAGGGGGTTAACCCGGACGAGGTGGTTGCCGTCGGCGCTGCAATCCAGGGCGGCGTGCTCAAGGGCGAGGTCAAGGATGTCCTGCTGCTCGACGTGACCCCGCTGTCGCTCGGCATCGAGA
>JAEVZQ010000074.1 GCA_023392135.1 Pseudomonadota bacterium
GTGCGATATAGCACCAGCCCCTTTTGTATTGCGAGACTTCAAGCTCTGCCGGCAACCCGCACGAAATGATTGGCTTCTGGCCAGAAAATGCGAGCGCAATCGTTGATCCGGGCTGGATCTCCCGTCGTCAGCAGCGTGATGCTGGTTTCGGAGGTCTCGACCGCGTACTCAGCATGGCGGCCCAGATAGTCTTCGAGGCTATCGGTAACGATCGCCGGCTGGGACATGATGCGAGTCGATTTCGGCAGATGCCGGCGGAAAAGGTGCTCGATCAGGGCGTAATGCGTGCAGCCGAGAATGGCGCGATGAGGAGCCTCCCCGTCGGTCTTGTGTATAAGCTGGTTCACGTCACTTGATACAAGCCTGTCCAGCTCAGCCTCGAGCCTGCTCCCCTCTATGGCGCCAACCAGCTCGGGACAGGCTTGCTGCACGACCTGGACGCGCGGACAGCGTTTGCGAATCTCCTGCGGATACACATCCGACGAGATCGTGCGCCTCGTACCGAAGACCGCAATCAGCTCCGAGTTGTATTTCTGAGGGTACTGCGGTGTGGAAACGGCCCAAGGCGTCTGCGTTGCCGCCTCTACGGTCGGCGCGATGATTCCAAGGACGTTGTGACCTGCATAACCTGACTGCGGCAGCCATTCGCGTTGCAGCCGCCGCGCAGCGACAGCCGTCGCCGTATTGCAGCCGAGCAGCACGAGACGGCACCCCTGTCGAAACAGGTGCTCGACACCGGCGCGGGTCAAATTCAGGACTTCATCGGAGGAGCGGTTGCCGTAGGGCACATTGGCATGATCACCCAGGTAAACGAACGATTGCCGCGGAAAGCGCTCGGCCAGCGCGCGCAGCACTGTCAGCCCACCGAGACCGGAGTCGAATACACCAATCATCGCCTCAAGCCATGCCATGCCCGACGTGCAACCGCAACAAGCGCGGCGAAGAGCGATGCGTTGAGCCCTCAGGGCAGGGTCGCGATATCAGGCGCCGTCCGATGGCGCGCGGCCGGCCGCCTCGGCGTCAGCCTCACGCTCCTTCAACGCCTCGAGACTCGGCATCCCGACAGAGTTGTAACCACAGTCGACGAAGTGGACTTCGCCCGTAACGGCGCCCGCCAGCGGGGATAGGAGATAAAGTGCTGCTCCGCCGACTTCATCGAGGGTCGGCGTGCGCCGCAGCGGAGAGTGGTCACGCTGATAATTGAAGATGACGCGCGCATCCGCGATGCCAGAGCCGGCCAGCGTCCGCATCGGACCTGCCGAAAGCGCATTCACCCGAATTCCGCGCGGCCCGAAATCGGACGCCAGATAGCGCACCGAGGCTTCTAGGGCCGCCTTGGCGACGCCCATGACATTGTAGGAAGGCACCCAGCGCTGCGAGCCGCCGTAGGTCAACGTCAGCAGCCCGCCGCCATTCGGCATCAGCTCCGCAGCCCGTTTCGCGACCTCCGTAAACGAGAAACAGGAGATCACCATCGTGTTGACGAAGTTCTCGCGGCTCGTGTCGGCATAGTGACCCGATAGCTCGCGGCGGTCGGAGAAGGCCAGCGCGTGGACGACGAAATCGAGGCTGCCCCAGGTTTTCTTGATCTCTGCGAACACGTTGTCGACGGTAGCCAGATCGCTCACGTCACAGGGGACGATAATCTCCGACCCGACCGACTTCGCCAGCGGCACGGCCCGACGCCCGAACGCCTCGCCCTGATAGGTGAAAGCGAGTTGCGCTCCCTGCCCGGCTAGCAACCGCGCAATGCCCCAAGCAATCGAGCGATCGTTGGCGACGCCCATGACGAGGCCCTTCTTGCCCGCCATCAGCGGGCCTGGCCTGGCGATGTCGTTCTCGGTCATGGGTGCTCCTGATCTAGAGCGCGCAGCCTGCGCGTCGATTTCAAACCAGCCTGTCGTATTCTTGTGGAATCGCATGCCGCGCCCGCCCCGCCGGAGCCTTTGCCCCCCAAGTAACGCCGCAACATGACAGAAATATCAGGTTCAGCTATCCGCGCGACGGAACACCAACGTCGCATTGGTGCCGCCGAAGCCGAAGCTGTTGGACATGATACAGTTAAGCTCGACGCCGTCGAGCCGTTCCCGCACGATCGGAACGCCCTCGAACGCAGGGTCCAGCTCGTCGATATTGGCGCTCTCGCAAATGAAGCCATTGTTCATCATCAGGAGCGAGAAGATCGCCTCCTGCACACCAATTGCGCCAAGAGAATGGCCCGTCAGCGACTTGGTGGCGGAGATCGGCGGGATATCCTCTCCGAAAACGTCACGGATCGCCTCGATCTCGCGCACATCACCGATCGGCGTCGCCGTTGCGTGCGGATTGATGTAGTCGATGCGCCCCGTACCCTTGCCGTCCAGGCCCTTCATGGCCTGACGCATGCAGCGCGCCGCGCCTTCGCCCGATGGCGCGACCATATCGAAGCCGTCGGATGTTGCACCGTACCCGACCAGCTCGCCGTAAATCTTGGCGCCCCGCGCCTTGGCGTGCTCCAGCTCCTCGAGGACGATCACCCCGGCGCCACCCGCGATTACGAAGCCGTCGCGGTCCCTGTCGTAGGCGCGGCTCGCACGCGCAGGCGTCTCGTTGAAGCCGGCCGACATGGCACCCATGGCGTCGAACAGGACCGACAGCGTCCAGTCGAGCTCTTCACAGCCCCCGGCGAGCATCACATCCTGCTTGCCCCATTGGATGAGCTCTGCGGCATTGCCGATGCAGTGCGCCGAGGTCGCGCAGGCAGACGAGATCGAATAGTTGACGCCGTGGATCTGGAAGGCCGTGGCCAGGGTGCCGGACGGCCCCGAGCACATCGCCTTCGGAACCTCGAACGGACCGACCTTCTTGGGCTCCTTCTCCTGAGCCACCATGGCCGCCCGGACGATCGTGCTCGTCGAAGGCCCGCCGGCGCCCATGATGATGCCGGTGCGCTCGTTCTGAACCTCCTGGTCGGTCAGGCCGGAATCGCGAATCGCCTGCTCCATGGCGATGTAGTTCCAGGCGGTGCCAGCGCCCATGAAGCGCTTCGGCTTGCGGGGCACCATCTCCTCCCAGGCGATGTTGGGCGCCCCATGCACCTGGCATCGGAAGCCGAGCTCCGCATACTTGTCCGCCCTGACGATGCCGGATTTGCCCTCCCGCAGTGAGGCGAGCACTTCCTGGGTACTGTTTCCGATGCTGGAAACAACGCCCATTCCGGTCACGACGACCCGTCTCATTTCCGACCCTTTCTGGTCCCTCCGAGGGGAGGCTCGATGCCTGGTCTTGCCCGGCTGGCCGTTTGCAGCCGGGCTCAGCTCTGTCAGGCAGGTGATGCGCCCGGATCCTGCCCTGCGTCGAACAGTCCCACGCGCAGATCCTGGGCTGAATAGATCAGCTGTCCGTCGGCCAAGAGGCTGCCGTCGGCGATGGCGAGCTTCAGCTTCCGCAGGATCACCCGCTTGAGGTCGACGACATACTCGACCCGCTTCACGCTCGGCAGCACCATGCCGGTGAACTTCACCTCGCCGACCCCCAGCGCCCGGCCGCGACCGGGTGCGCCGAGCCAGCCGAGAAAGAAGCCGGTGAGCTGCCACAGCGCATCGAGGCCGAGGCAGCCCGGCATCACCGGATCACCCTTGAAGTGGCACGAGAAAAACCAATCGCACTGCGGGTTGCCGGCCACCGCCAGCTCCGCCCGGACCTTCCCCTTCCCGTGCGCGCCGCCTTCCTCGCTGATCGTCGATATGCGGTCGAACATCAGCATCGGCGGCAGCGGAAGCTGCGCATTGCCAGGCCCGAACAGTTCCCCGCGACCACAGGCGAGGATCTCCTCGTAGCTGAAAGACGACTGACGCTGCATTCCCGTTCCGCTCCTTTGCGCCGGCCGGATTTCGGCCCGCGTATTCTCCGCCGTGCTAACA
>JAEVZQ010000082.1 GCA_023392135.1 Pseudomonadota bacterium
GGACAAGGAGCTGCTCGATTTCCTGCGCGAGCAGCAGCACATGAGAAACCACCCGGATGAGGTTCGCGAGGTGCTGAAGGAGATCGTGGTCGCGGCGGAAACCTTCGAGACCGGAAAGATCCGCAAGGATGCGCTCGCCGCGATGGAGGAGCTGAAGCGCTCTGGTCCGCAGCCGAACAATCCCTGGGCCAAGGCGGCCTACTGGGGCAGCACTGCCGTCGCCGTCGGTTGCGTCGTCGCCAGCGCCTTGGGAGCGGCAGCTATCGGCGTTCCCTGCATCCTGACCGGCGCGGCGTCCTCGGCGGCGGTGAAATTGCTTAACGGGCCGTGAGGACAAGTGGTCCTTTTGATTCCGACATTTGCTCTCGAGCTTGCCGCGGCGGGATGCAAATGTCGGAATCGGACCACTAGAGCTGCCTGTCACTTCGGGATGGATTAGACTCGACGCTCCCGCAGGCCGACCTGGATCTTTCCGAGCGGGGAGGGCGCGCTCAGCCGGCCCGCGACCGGCCGCAATCCTCCAGCGCCGCAGAGCTCGTTCTCCCGTTCCACCCCAACCCGATCGAGCGGGAATGAAAAAGGGCGCCCCCAACGGAGGCGCCCAGTGCATTCCAACGGACAGTTGCGCTGTTTAAGCATGCTGCGGGCCGGGCTATCCGGCCCGCATGCTACCGTCAGTTCGGTACTTTCTCCTGTGTGGCAGCCGGTGCCTCGGTCGAGGCAGCGACTTTGCCGAGCAGCAGGGAGATGGCGTACTGAAGCTGCTTGTCCTTCTCCGGCTCCTGCGGAACGTAGGCCGACGAGCCGGACTCTTCCTTCACGCCGTCCTTGTCAGGCTTCAGGTGGCCGCGGAGGCTCGCCTCGCCACGCGGCTTCGGCGGCTCCTTGCTCTGCAGCTCGGGCGGCAGCTCCTGCTCCACGACGACATCCGGGTGGATGCCCTGTGCCTGGATCGAGCGGCCGGATGGCGTGTAGTAGCGCGCCGTCGTCAAGCGGATGGCGCCGTTGCTGCCGAGCGGGATGATCGTCTGGACCGAGCCCTTGCCGAAGGACCGGGTGCCGATGACCGTACCACGCTTGTGGTCCTGAATCGCACCAGCAACGATCTCGGAGGCGGAGGCCGAGCCACCGTTGACCAGAACGAGGACCTTCTTGCCGTCCGTGATGTCGCCCGGGCGAGCCTGGCTGCGCTGGGTCTCTTCCAGATTGCGCCCCTTCGTCAGCACGATGGCACCCTTGTCGAGGAACGCATCGGAGACGGCCACCGCCTGATCGAGCAAGCCGCCGGGGTTGTTGCGCAAATCGATGATGTAGCCCTTAAGCTTCTTGCCGGACTGCTTCTTCAGCTCCTCCACCGACTTCACGAGATTCGCATGCGTCTGCTCATTGAAGGTGGAGATCTTCACGTAGGCGACCTGCTCGTCCGCCTCGAGCCGTGCTTTCACGGCGTTGATGCGGATGATGTCGCGCGTGATCGATACGTCGAACGGCTCGTCGCGGCCCTTGCGCACGATGGTCAGCTTGATCGGAGTGTTGACCGGGCCGCGCATCTCCTCGACCGCCTGCTCGAGCGTCAGCCCGACGATCTGTTCATCGTCGAGATGCGTGATCAGGTCGTTGGCCTGGACACCTGCCCGCTGAGCCGGCGTGCCGTCGATGGGGGAGACCACCTTGACCACGCCGTTCTCCATCGTGACCTCGATGCCGAGGCCGCCGAACTCACCGCGCGTCTGCACCTGCATGTCGCGGAAATGCTTTGGACTGAGATAGGCCGAATGTGGGTCGAGCGACGCCAGCATGCCGTTGATCGCCGACTCGATGAGCTGTGTGTCATCGGGCTTCTCGACATAGTCCGAACGAACGCGCTCGAGCACGTCGCCGAACAGGTCGAGCTGGCGGTAGATCTCGGAATTCGGCGATGACGCCGAATATGTCTGTGTGACATTCGCAACTGTCGTCAGACCGGCGAGGCCTGCCATCAGCAAAAATGTCCAGAATGCAAATTCCGGTTTGCGCATTGTCCCTGTGCCTTATCCCTGCACCTTAAGTTGCTGTCCCTGGTGCCACCAGGGCGATGGGTCGACGGGGCGACCCTCCTTGCGGAACTCGACGTACAACACCGGGGCATTGTCCTCGGACTGGCCCCGGGGTGCGACCTGCATTGTTCCGACCGGCTCGCCAGCAAGTATAAACTGGCCAAGCTGGGCGTCTATACGAGAAAGTCCGGCAAGTAATACATGGTATCCACCTCCGGCATTTATAATCAAGAGCTGGCCATAGCTACGGAATTCTCCAGCGTAAACGACCCAGCCATCAGAAGGTGACGTGATCTGGGCCCCGTGGCGGGTCTGAATGACTATGCCATGGGACTTGCGGCCATTCGACGTCGTGTCCCCAAAAGAGATGACCGTCTGCCCATGAGCTGGCATCGGCAACTTGCCTCTGGCCAGGTGGAACGGCATGGCCGGCTGCATGCGCCCGGGCGGTCCGAGCAGTGGTCCTGATCCCGGCGACAGGACCACGGCGACTTCTGTCTCCTTCGGCTTCCCGGCCGCCTTGGCATCTGGCGCCTTGCCTTTCGAACCGGCCTGCCGATCGAGGCTGGCTTCTTTCGGGAGCTGCTTGTCGTAGGTGCCGAGCCCTGTCTTTTCAGCTACCGTCTGGTCGAGGGCAGTGATGAGGTCGCTGATGCTGTCGACCGATTGCGAAATCCGATCTGCTTCGCGGCGCACGGCCTCGAGCTCGTTCTGCCGCTCACCCAGCGAGTGGCGCTTCTCCTCCATCAGCATCGCCACCCGGGTCTGGGCGGCCTTCAAACGCTCGGTTTCCGCCTCGATCTTCGCGCGCTCCTCCGCGATTTGCTTGAAAACCCGGTCGAGCTCCTGCAGGCGTCCTACGAGATCCTGGACTTCCGTCTGCAACTCCGGGACCGCGCGCCCGAGGAGCATGGCGCTGCGCACCATCTCCAGCGCGTCCTCCCGGCGGGTGATGATCACCGGCGGCGGGTTGCGGCCGATCCGCTGCATGGCAGCGAGGAGGCTGCTGATCGAGGAATGGCGCTGCCGCAGCGCTTCCTGATGCATCTTCTGCTTGGCAACCAGTGCATCCCGGCGCTCTTCTATGCTGCTGAGCTGCGCCTCGCTGAACTGCACGCTGCGAGCCGCCGCCTGCAGCTGCTCGTTGAGCCGGGCGCGCTCCTCCTCCATTGTGGCGAGGCCGGCCCTGAGCTGCTTCTCCCGCTCTGCGGCCTCCTGAAGCTGCTTACGATTCTGCTCGAGCTTCTGCTTGGCCTCCGTCGCGAGCTGCGACTGTGCCAGAGCCGGGAAGGCGGTCAGCAGCAGGCCAGCCGACAGCACGAGGCAGAGCGCCGCACGGGGCCCAGCCGCGCATCGCCACTCCTGGCGTGCTGCCGAAGCCGCGTCTTCACCTCGTGACCGCATCTACCCCTGTTCCGCGACGCTGCCCATCCGATTGGCGCGGCTCCGCACCCCGTCACGACCCCGCAACAGAACTCTCTACAACCGATTACGGCAATTCTGGTACGGTACGCAGCATCATAATACACGCAAGCGGTGCGACCAATCGCGAACCTTTACTTCTGTGGTATGTTTCGTGTTGTTTGGGGTTCTCGATGAGCCGCCAGGGCGCTGGCCCAGGAGCACGGTCAACATGAACGACCTTTTCTATTTCCTCTCCATCCTGGCGCCCGTCGCCGTTTTGATCGTGCTCGTCCTCGGACTTGTAAACCTCATGCGGGCCAGAAATTCGAACAGAAGCCAGAAGCTGATGCGCTGGCGGGTCGGGCTTCAGTTCGTGGCCATCATTCTCATCATGATCACGGTCTATCTGGCCCGCTGAGTGGGTATCGCTCCAGCTTTTCTTGACCGGAAGGGCGGCGGGGCTACTGTCGCGGAGCTCGTGTTCCGATTCCGACATTTGCATCCCGCCGCAGCAAGCTCGAGAGCAAATGTCGGAATCAGATGCTCCACTAGGCTCCCGAGAGGCGACGACCATGGTCATCCTGAACAAGATCTATACCCGCACCGGAGATGACGGCACGACCGCCCTCGCGAGCGGCGATCGCGTGCGGAAGGACAGCATCCGCGTCGCTGCGTACGGCACGATCGACGAGACGAATGCTGCGATCGGGATGGCGCGTGTGCATCTGGCTGGCAGTGATCCCGGCCTGGATGCGAAGCTCGCCCGGGTCCAGAACGATCTATTCGACCTCGGGGCAGAGCTCAGCACGCCCGATACAGGAAAGCCGAGAAGGCACGAGCGGATGGAGATCACGCCGGCTCAGGTCAAGCGCCTGGAAGCCGACATCGACGAGTTGAACGCCCACCTCCAGCCGCTGCGGTCGTTTGTGCTTCCTGGAGGTTCGGCCGCTGCTGCCGCCCTGCACATGGCGCGTACCATCTGCCGGCGTGCGGAACGGCTGATGGTCACGATGGCAGCCGATCCAAGCGAAGGCGTGAGCAGCATTGCGCTGCAATATGTCAATCGGCTTTCGGACCTCCTGTTCGTGGCCAGCCGCCACGCCAATGACCGCGGAAACAGTGATATCCTCTGGGTTCCCGGGCAGAACAGGTAGATAATCCGGGCGTGAACGGCCAATCTGGCCTGTAGTTCAATTCAGGGGACGGGCGCGTGTTCATACCAGTCTACGACCAGAATCCGCTGCGCTCGATCCAGTTTCAGGCCGTTACGACGAGCCTCATCCTGGCGAACATCGTCGTCTTCATCTTGCAGGTAACAATACTTCCGGACCAAGTGATCCTGGGCTTTGCGCTCGTGCCTCACGATCTGCTGAGCCTCGGCGCGCTGGGGCCGGGCGGATTGGTGACCCCCGGAAGCGAGATCGGCATCCCGGAACGGCTGACACTGGTCTCGTACATGTTCTTCCACGGCGACATCCTGCATCTCGCCGGGAACATGCTGTTCCTCTGGGTTTTCGGCGACAACGTCGAGGACGCGCTCGGCCATTTCAAGTTCCTGATCTTCTATTTGCTGTGTGGTGTCGTGGGCGGGCTCGTCCACGTGCTGATGATGCCGTCGTCCGAGATGCCCCTCATTGGTGCCAGCGGGGCAGTTGCCGGTGTGATCGCGGCCTACCTGATGCTTCATCCGCGGGTTCGGGTCTGGGTGTTGATCTTCCGGTTCATTCCGATCCGCATCTCAGCCGCATTTGCGCTAGGTGCTTGGATTCTCACGCAGTTCGTCATGGTGTTGTTGCCGCAGGCGGGCCCTGTCGCCTGGTGGGCGCACGTCGGCGGGATCCTCGCCGGCGCGATCCTCGTCACTGTCATGCGCCGGCCCGGAGTGCCGCTGTTCGACCGCAATATTGCATAGCAGCGTTGATGGATCGGAATATCTTCGCGAATCACGCTGCCAACCGAATGATTGACTTGCCGAAAACGTGAGCATACGTTGCCCTTTCGCACCTGCGAAGGGACCTCTGCGCGCGAGGTCAGTTCGGAGGTTGAGACAGATCGTCCCGCAATCGGCCGTTGCGGAGGCCGCATACCTGCTGGCAAATACGTCATGCAATTGAAGGAATACTCGGGAGAGTTTGGGACATGAAGATCCTCGTGCCGGTCAAGCGCGTGGTCGATTTCAATGTGAAGATCCGGGTCAAGCCGGATGGTTCGGGGGTCGAGCTTGCGAACGTCAAGATGTCCATGAACCCCTTCGACGAGATTGCCGTGGAAGAGGCGATCCGGCTGAAGGAAAAGGGCATCGCCACCGAAATCGTAGCTGTCTCGATCGGGCCGTCCAAGGCTCAGGAGACGATCCGCACAGCCCTGGCGATGGGTGCCGACCGAGGCATTCTGATCGAGACCGAGGATGGCGTCGCCGTAGAGCCACTTGCGGTCGCGAAGCTTCTCAAGGCCGTGGTTGCCAACGAGCAGCCCGGCCTTATTATTTTGGGCAAACAGGCCATCGACGACGATTGCAATCAGACGGGCCAGATGCTGGCGGCGCTTCTCGGCTGGCCGCAGGCAACCTTCGCATCCAGGGTCGTCATCGAGAATGACACGGCCATGGTGACCCGCGAGGTCGACGGCGGCCTCGAAACATTGAAGCTGAAGCTGCCGGCGATCGTCACCACGGACCTCCGCCTCAACGAGCCGCGTTACGCCTCGCTTCCCAACATCATGAAGGCGAAGAAGAAGCCTCTGGACATCAAGAAGGCCGCGGACCTCGGCGTAGATGTTGCTCCGCGCCTGAAGGTGCTGCAAACGGCTAAGCCGCCGGCCCGCAAGTCGGGCGTCAAGGTGGCGAGTGTGGCGGAGCTCGTCGAGAAGCTGAAGACGGAAGCGGGGGTAATCTGATGCCGGCCCTGGTTATTGCGGAGCACAACAACAGCACCTTCAATCCGGTCACCGCTAAGGCGGTCACGGCTGCAGCCGCGCTGGGCGGCGAGGTTTACATCCTTGTGGCCGGCTCCAACTGCCGGGCGGCGGCAGAAGAGGCGGCCAAGCTCCAGGGCGTCACGAAGGTGCTGGTAGCGGATGCCCCGCACCTGGAGCACCAGCTCGCCGAGGACATGACGGCGCTCGTGGTTCCGCTGATGGCCGGCTACGATGCGCTCGTCGCCGCCGCCACCTCGTTCGGCAAGAACCTGCTGCCGCGGGTGGCTGCGATGCTCGACGTGATGCAGATTTCGGATATCACGGCCGTCAAGTCGCCCGACACGTTCGAGCGGCCGATCTATGCCGGCAACGCCATCCAGACGGTGCAGTCGAGCGAGTCCAAGAAGGTGCTCACGATCCGGACCGCGTCGTTCGCGGCAGCTCCGGAGGGCGGATCGGCAGCGATCGAAGCCATTTCGGTGCCGGACGCCGCCGGGCTTTCGACATTCGAGCGCGCCGAGATCGCCAAGTCGGATCGCCCCGAGCTTACAGCGGCCCGGATCGTCATTTCCGGCGGCCGTGGAATGCAGTCCGGCGAGAACTTCCACAAGTACATCGAGCCAGTGGCCGATCGGCTGGGAGCTGCCATGGGGGCGAGCCGCGCTGCGGTCGACGCCGGGTTTGCACCCAATGACCTGCAGGTCGGGCAGACCGGCAAGGTGGTCGCGCCGGAGCTCTACATTGCAGTCGGCATCTCGGGAGCGATTCAGCACCTTGCCGGCATGAAGGATTCCAAGGTCATCGTCGCGATCAACAAGGACGGCGAGGCGCCGATCTTCCAAGTCGCGGACTATGGGCTCGTGGCGGACCTGTTCCAGGCCTTGCCGGAGTTCGATGCCGAGCTGCAGAAGGCGGGCTACTGAGAGCGGAAATCCGGGGCAGCCTGAGAAGAACAGATAGAACGTCGGTCTGCTGCATACAGTGAAACAGTCTATGCCAGGAGCAAACACGGTGGCCATCAGGAAAGTGGGGGTAATCGGCGCCGGCCAGATGGGCAGCGGGATCGCCCACGTGGTTGCGCTCGCAGGCTATGACGTAGCGATCACGGACATCGCCAAGGAGGCCGTGGACAAGGCGATGTCCAACATTGATCACAACATGGAGCGGCAGGGCGGGCGCGGCCTCATTACGGCCGACGAAAAGGCCGCCGCCCTCAATCGCATCCGCTACGTGCCCGACTACGACGCGCTCCATGACTGCGACCTGGTCATCGAGGCGGCCACGGAAAACGAGGCCGTCAAGCGCAAGATCTTCAGTGATCTCTGTCCCAGACTGAAACCTGAAGCGATCATAGCCTCGAACACGTCCTCGATCTCGATCACCCGCCTCGCGTCCATCACCAAGCGCCCCGAGCGCTTCATCGGCATGCATTTCATGAACCCGGTGCCGGTGATGCAGCTCGTGGAGCTGATCCGGGGCATAGCGACCGAGGATGACACCTTCGCGACATCGCGGGTCTTCGTCGAATCCCTGGGGAAAACGATCGCGGTCTCCGAGGATTTCCCGGCCTTCATCGTCAACCGCATCCTGCTGCCGATGATCAACGAGGCCGTGTATACGCTCTACGAGGGCGTCGGTACGGTGGAGGCCATCGACAAGGCCATGCGGCTCGGCGCCAATCACCCGATGGGACCGCTGGAGCTTGCGGATTTCATCGGCCTCGATACCTGCCTTTCCGTGATGCAAGTGCTGTATGAAGGCTTGGCCGATTCCAAGTACCGCCCGTGCCCGCTGCTGGTGAAGTACGTCGAGGCCGGCTGGCTTGGCCGCAAGACGAAGCGGGGCTTCTACGACTACCGCGGCGAGAAGCCCGTTCCGACACGCTGATATCGAGCCCGGTCGCAACTGAGCAATTTGCATCTCTTCGTGCCCGGCCGCTCCGGAGCCGTGACTTCAAAAGCATTGCGGCGCGCGCTTTCTCTGATCATTCTGTGCAGTGGCAGCAATCGAGCCAGCAAGGTCCGAGACAGAACGAAGGTGCAGGAATGACAGGCGATCTCGACCAGGACTATCGGCCCTGCGTCGGCATCATGGTGATCAATCGGCAGGGGCTGGTGTGGATCGGACGCCGCGCCGATGCACCGAATGAGCCGGAGGGGCCTGGTTCCTGGTGGCAGATGCCGCAGGGCGGTATCGATCCCGAGGAGGACCCCCGCAACGCTGCGCTTCGTGAGTTGCGCGAGGAGACCGGCCTGCACACCGTCGAGATCATCGCCGAGTATCCGGACTGGTTGCGCTACGACCTTCCGACAAACCTCATCGGCAAGGCCTGGGGCGGGCGCTGGCGTGGCCAGAGGCAGAAATGGTTCCTCACGAGGTTCCTTGGCAACGATTCGGAAGTGAATCTCGTCCCCCCACCGGGCCACCAGGTCGAGTTCGATTTCTGGCGCTGGTCCCGGCTCGACGAGCTGCCAGCCGCAATCGTCCCTTTCAAGCGAGAGGTCTATAGCAAGGTGATCGCCGCTTTCGGTCCATTGATCGGACCCGACGATAAGGCGGAAGGCTCGACGAGTAATCTTCCCACCGCGGGGCGTGGATCATGACGGCCCTGGACCCTCCGGCCCATGCCGCGATCCGTTATACGTCGTGAGTTCCAAAACCGGGGCTGGTCGGCGGAATCTGCCGTTCCGGCGCACCGTCGGCATCATGCTCATCAATCGGAGCAGGAAGATCTGGGTCGGCCAGCGGCGACCGAAATGGCTGCCGCCCGATGCAGATCCGGTCTGGCAGATGCCGCAGGGAGGGATCCGGGCCGGCGAAAAGCCGCGACAGGCCGCGTTGCGCGAGCTCGCCGAGGAAACCGGGATCACCTCGGTCGAGGTGCTTGGCAAGTCACGGTCCTGGATGACGTGGCAGCTTCCCGACGAGCTCATCGGCGTCGCGCTCAAGGGGCGCTACAGCGGCCAGCGCCAGCGGTGGTTCGCTATGCGGTTTCTCGGAGAGGAGAGCGAAATTACGCTCATTCCGCCTGAGGGCGGCAAGCCTGAATTCGACGACTGGCGCTGGGCCGACGCCGACGAGGTCGTCGCCCTGGCCATCCCTTTCCGGCGACAAGTCTATGCCGCCGTCCTCGAGGAGTTCGCCCACCTGCTCCAACAAGAATAGCGGCCTCCAACGGGTCCGCTATAACTCGCAAGTCAGGCTTGTATCCTGGCGGACGTCGATCAGCCGCGCCCGCCAGCCTGCAGTGCGCGCAGCCGGTCGATGGCCTCCTGAGCCATGAACCGGGCGTCATCGTCGCCGGCTTCATCCAGCTCTGCCTGCGCGGCCGTCAGCTCCGCCTCGATTGCACCCGGGGCCGAAGAGGAGTCCGCATCGAATGCGGTCTGCGCGAGCACCGTCAGCCGGTCCGGCTCGACCTCCGCGAAGCCTCCCTTAACGAACACGCGCCGGGTTCCGCTCGGGAGCTGCACGTTGAGCACGCCAGGGCGCAGCATCGAGAGCATGGGCGCATGGTTCAGCATGACGGCAAAGTCGCCCTGGACGCCGGGCAGCACAACCTGCTCCGCGTCCTCTGACAGCAGAACCCGCTCGGGGCTCACCAGCTCGAATTTGAACGTATCAGCCATTCTCTTTCCTCAGCCCCGGCCCAGAAGCAGCCGCCTTGCGGGCAGCCCTACTACTCGTCCTCCGGCTCCTCCTCGGCCTTCGCCTGCACCTCTTCCTCCGTTTGCAGGCGCGTGCCGCAGAAGGGGCAGAAGTACATCGGATGGTCCACGATGCCGGGCTCGCTGTCGTCGAGCTCGATGAGCCCGACGGCCAGGTAAAGCACGCCGTCGCGGCCCTCACTGACGAGCGACTCGAAGTCCTTGCCGGCCATCGCTTCGTTCAGCGCGTCACAGCACGTGCCGAACCTGCCGCTCCCCGTTTTGTCCGCTTCAGCCATATGCTTGTACTTTCCTCAGCCTCAGGCGGCTTCTGCGAGTTGCTCGGCCTTGGCGATTGCCTCCTCGATGCTGCCGACCATGTAGAAGGCCTGCTCCGGCAAGTGGTCGTAGTCACCGTCGCACAGGCCCTTGAAACCTTTGATGGTGTCCTGCAGGCCGACGAGCTTGCCCGGCGAGCCGGTGAAGACCTCGGCAACGAAGAACGGTTGTGAGAGGAAGCGCTCGATCTTGCGCGCACGCGCGACGATCATCTTGTCCTCTTCGCTGAGCTCGTCCATGCCGAGAATGGCGATGATGTCCTGCAGCGACTTGTAGCGCTGCAGAATGGCCTGGACCTGGCGGGCGACCGCGTAGTGCTCCTCGCCGACGATGCGCGGGTCGAGCATGCGCGAGGTCGAGTCCAGCGGGTCCACGGCCGGGTAGATGCCCTTCTCGGCGATCGAGCGCGACAGCACGGTCGTTGCGTCGAGGTGGGCGAAGGAGGTCGCCGGCGCCGGGTCGGTAAGGTCGTCGGCCGGCACGTAAATAGCCTGCACCGAGGTAATGGAGCCCTTCTGGGTCGTGGTGATGCGCTCCTGCAGGGCGCCCATGTCGGTGGCCAGCGTCGGCTGATAACCCACCGCCGAAGGGATACGACCGAGCAGCGCCGACACTTCCGAGCCCGCCTGGGTGAAGCGGAAGATGTTGTCGACGAAGAACAGCACGTCCTGGCCTTGGTCGCGGAAGTACTCGGCGACGGTCAGACCCGTCAGCGCGACACGCGCACGCGCACCCGGCGGCTCGTTCATCTGGCCGTAGACGAGCGCGGCCTTGGAACCGTCGCCGCCGCCCTTCTTGTTGACGCCGGACTCGATGAACTCGTGATAGAGGTCGTTGCCCTCGCGGGTACGCTCGCCGACGCCGGCGAACACCGAGAAGCCGCCGTGCGCCTTCGCGACGTTGTTGATCAGCTCCTGGATCAGCACGGTCTTGCCGACGCCGGCGCCGCCGAACAGGCCGATCTTGCCGCCGCGGGCGTAGGGCGCCAGCAGGTCGAGGACCTTGATGCCGGTGACGAGGATCTGCGCCTCGGTCGACTGCTCGACATAGGCCGGGGCCGGCTGGTGGATGCCGCGCGTCTCGGAGGCGACGATCGGGCCTTCCTCGTCGATCGGCTCGCCGATGACGTTGATGATGCGGCCGAGCATCTCAGGGCCCACCGGCACGGCGATCGGACGGCCGGTGTCGGCGACCGGCTGGCCGCGAACCAGACCCTCGGTGGAGTCCATCGCGATGCAGCGGACGGTGTTCTCGCCGAGGTGCTGGGCGACCTCGAGCACCAGGCGCGTGCCGCCGTTCTCGGTCTCCAGCGCGTTCAGGATGGCGGGCAGGTCGCCCTCGAACGACACGTCGACGACGGCGCCGATGACCTGGGCCACCTTGCCGCGCGCACCGCCAGCGATCGCCACGGGGGTCGTGGTCATCGCCGCCGGGGCCTTCGCCCGCGCCGGAGCCCTTGCCGGGGCCTTCGCGGCAGCCGCCGCCGTGGGGGGCGCTGCGGCCGCTGTCTGTTATAAA
>JAEVZQ010000102.1 GCA_023392135.1 Pseudomonadota bacterium
TCGCTGAACCGCTGAAACGCCTAATTCTTTTCAGGTCTTCCCGACCTGAGCACACATCGGTGGTCCTGCCGCCGATCCGGTTTGGCTCGCAACGCCATGGGTCGACAATAAGCCGGACGCGGTAACCGCCGCCTGCAGCTTGCCTGCCTTCTCCCTTCCTCACGACGGACGCTGCGGCGAGCAGCCCCAGAGTCATCTTTTGCAACATCGGGTATCGACCTCACTCGTCCAGGCCGATTGACGCAGCCGTGCCTCCGGCTGCTGACCGCGTCCGCTTGGGCTATTCGAATTGGTTTCGGCGACGGGGAATCTGATGACAGGTGGGAACGGCACTCTCGGGCAGTGGCATTTCTGGATCGACCGGGGCGGCACGTTCACGGATGTCATCGGACGCGATCCGGAAGGTCGCGTGCAAGCGCTGAAGGTGCTGTCCGACAATCCCGGCGCCTATGAAGATGCTTCACTCGAAGGCATCCGCCGGATGCTCGGAGTAGCGTCCGACGATCCGATTCCTGCCGAGTGCATCGCCAGCGTGAAGATGGGAACGACAGTGGCCACCAATGCGCTGCTCGAGCGCAAGGGCGAGCGGACGGCGCTCGTCATCACCAGGGGCCTGAAGGATCAGCTCGAGATCGGCTATCAGGCCCGGCCCGACATCTTCGCCAAGAAAATCGTCAAGCCCGAGATGCTCTACACCCGCGTGCTCGAGGCGAACGAGCGCGTACGTGCGGATGGCACGGTTGAGACGCCACTCGACGTGGCTGCTCTGGAGCAGGATCTCTCCCGCGCGATCGCGGAAGGCATTCGCGCAGTCGCGATCGTGTTCATGCACGCCTACGCCTTTCCGGAACACGAAAGTCAGGCCGCAGAGCTCGCCCGCGAGCTTGGGTTCACGCAGATCTCGGTCAGCCACGAGATTTCGCCGCTGATCAAGATCGTCGGCCGTGGCGATACGACTGTGGCAGATGCCTATCTCTCGCCGATCCTCCGCCGCTACGTGGAAAAAGTTGCTGATGCCCTCGGCGCCAACAACTCCGAAGGCGGCCACTCCCCCAAGATCCTGTTCATGGCCTCCTCGGGCGGGCTGAAGTCGGCCGATCTGTTCCAGGGCCGCGATGCCATTCTCTCCGGTCCTGCCGGCGGCATCGTCGGTATGGCCGAGACGGCGCGGATTGCCGGCTTCGAGAAGGTCATCGGCTTCGACATGGGCGGCACGTCGACGGACGTTTCGCACTTCGCGGGCGAATACGAGCGCGCGTTCGAGACGGAAGTCGCCGGCGTGCGGCTGCGCGTACCGATGATGCGCATTCATACGGTCGCGGCGGGCGGCGGCTCGATCCTGTCATTCGACGGAACCCGCTTCCGCGTGGGCCCGGACAGCGCCGGTTCGAATCCTGGTCCGAAGTGCTATCGGCACGGCGGCCCGCTGACGGTTACCGACGCCAACGTCATGGTGGGCAAGCTTTCCGCTACCTTCTTCCCGAGAATCTTCGGACCCAATCGCGATGAAGCGCTGGACGAGGACTCGGTCCGCGCCGCATTCGCTGAGCTGGCGGATCAGATCGGCGACGGCCGCACACCGGAGGAAGTCGCCGACGGCTTCCTGCGCATTGCCGTCGAGAACATGGCGAACGCCATCAAGAAGATCTCGGTGCAGCGCGGCTATGACGTCACCGAATACGCACTGAACTGCTTCGGATCGGCGGGCGGCCAGCACGCCTGCCTCATCGCCGATACGCTCGGCATGGAGACGGTGCTGATCCATCCGCTCTCCGGCCTGCTGTCTGCCTACGGCATGGGCCTCGCCAAGCTGCGGGCGAGCCGCGAGCAGTCCGTCGAGGCGCCGCTCGATCCAGCGTCGATGAAGGACGTCGAGGCCTTGTCGGAGAAGCTCATCACCGATGTGATGGCTGAGGTCGCAGCCGAGGACGTCGGCGCCGACGAGATCGAAACATCAGTGAACCTTCACCTCCGCTACGAAGGCACCGACACGGCCCTGCCGATCAGGCTCGCCGATCCGGGGAGCATGCGTGACGAATTCGAGCGCCAGCACCGGCAGCGTTTCGGTTTCATCTCGCCGGAAAAGCGGGTGTTCATCGCCGCGGTGGAGGTCGAGGCGGTTGGCGGCGGCGCCTCTGCCGAAGAAGCGCTTCAGTCGAATGGCGGCAGTCAGGAAGCGAAAGCGACACGCGCGACGCGCTTCTATTCCGGCCGGGCCTGGCACGAGGCCCCAATCTACATGCGCGAGGATCTGGCCCCCGGCCATCGGATCTCCGGTCCGGCGCTCATCATCGAGCCGAACCAGACTGTCGTCGTCGAGCCCGGCTGGCGGCTGGAGGTGACCGGGCTCAATCACCTCGTCCTCAACCGCGCCGTCCCGCGTCAGCGCGAGATCCTGGGCGAAAAGGCCGATCCCGTCCTGCTAGAAGTGTTCAATAACCTCTTCATGTCGATCGCGGAGCAGATGGGCGAAGCCCTGCGCAACACGGCGCAGTCGGTCAACATCAAGGAGCGGCTGGACTTCTCCTGCGCGGTGTTCGACGCCCAGGGCCAGCTCGTCGCCAACGCCCCGCACATGCCGGTGCACCTCGGATCGATGGATCGTTCCGTCGAGACGATCGTCCGCGAGCGCGAGGGCACGATGCGCCCGGGCGACGTCTACATGCTGAATGCGCCCTACAACGGCGGCACCCACCTGCCGGACATCACCGTCATCACGCCGGTGTTTGGTCCGGACAGCTCGGAGATCCTCTTCTACGTCGCCAGTCGCGGCCATCACGAGGACATCGGTGGCTTGACGCCGGGCTCGATGACCCCGCGCGCGACCCACATCGATGAGGAAGGCGTCTACATCGACAACTTCAAGATGGTCGATCAGGGACGGTTCCTTGAGGCGGAAACCCACGCCCTGCTCACCGGCGCCAAGTATCCAGCCCGCAGCCCGGGCAAGAACATCGCCGATCTCAAGGCCCACGTCGCCGCCAACGCGCGGGGCGCGGCTGAGCTCGAGAAGATGGTCGCCCACTTCGGGCTCGACGTGGTCAAGGCGTACATGGGCCACGTGCAAGATAACGCCGAGGAGAGCGTCCGCCGGCTGCTGAGCCGGCTCGATGACGGAGAATTCCGTGTCGAGATGGACCAGGGCACGCACGTTCACGTGAAGATCACGGTCGACCGCGAGAAGCGCGAGGCAACCGTCGATTTCACCGGCACCAGCCCGGAGCAGCGCAACAACTTCAACGCGCCCGCACCGGTCACGCGCGCTGCGACGCTCTACGTGTTCCGCGTGATGGTGGACGAGCCGATCCCGATGAACGCGGGCTGCCTGAAGCCGATCCGGCTGGTCATCCCTGAGCGGTCGATGCTGTCGCCACAATATCCGGCAGCAGTCGTAGCCGGCAACGTCGAGACGAGCCAGATCGTCACCAACTGTCTGTTCGCGGCAATGAAGGCGATGGGCCCCAGCCAGGGCACCATGAATAACCTGACCTTCGGCAATGCGAAGTATCAGTATTACGAAACCATCTGCTCCGGCTCGCCGGCGGGACCAGGGTTCGACGGAACATCCGGCGTGCACGTGCATATGACCAACACCCGCCTGACCGACCCAGAGATTCTCGAGCTGCGTTATCCTGTGCTGCTCGAAGCTTTCTCGATCCGTCGCGGCTCCGGCGGACGAGGCCGATGGTCTGCAGGCGACGGCACGTATCGGCGCATCCGGTTCCTGGGAGAGATGGACTGCGCCATTCTCTCCGGCTACCGGCGCGTTCGTCCGTACGGGCTCGAAGGGGGCGAGCCCGG
The DNA here is from genome assembly GCA_023392135.1 of Pseudomonadota bacterium. GTDB lineage: Bacteria > Pseudomonadota > Alphaproteobacteria > Rhizobiales > Hyphomicrobiaceae > ZC4RG25. The sequence goes on from JAEVZQ010000102.1 coordinate 3,802, forward strand.
ACAATGCGGCGAGAACATTGTGCGGCGCAATGATGGTCGCATGGAGCGCCTCGAAGGCTGTGATCAGACAGTGCTCGCAGCCGGTGAGGCCGTCATCATAACGACACCGACAGGTGGCGGCTTCGGCTCATCGGGAGCTTAAGGCAGGCAAGCCGTCGCAACCTGGGGAACTCTACCGCTCAAGCACTCGTTGTCTCCGCGACGGAGGTTGCTGGCGATCGCCAGCCACCCATAATGGAATAGGAGACGAGAGATGCATGTGAAAACGCTTGGAGCCGTCTCGGCACTCGCGCTCTTTGCGGGCGTGAGTGCGGGCGCCTTCGCACAAGCCCCTGGTGGCGGTCAGTCTCAGGGTGCCCAGGAACGGCTTGAGACTCCCGGCCAAAGTGCGCCGGGCCAGAAGCAGATGGCCCCTGCCCAGCGGAAAGGTCAGAGCGCCGAGGAGCCTGGCCAGCGTAAAGGCCAGCAGGCGCAAGAGCCTGGCCTGAGGAAAGGTCAGCAGGCGCAACAGCCCGGCGAACGCAAGGGTCAGCAGGCCCAAGAGCCTGGTGAGAGAAAGGGTCAGCAGGCCGAGAAGCCTGGTGAGAGAAAAGGCCAGCAGGCTCAGGAGCAGCGCTCGAAGAAACAGGAGCAAGCTGAGGAAAAGCAGGGCAAGCGCCAGAAGCAGACTGCGGAGCAGCCGGAGCGCAAGCAGCAGAAGCAGAGGGCTGAACAGCCCGAGAGCAAGCAGCGTGCCGAGCAGCCTAGCGAAGGCAAGCAGAAGCAGCAGGCCCAGCAGCCCTCCGCTGGCAAGGAGCAGCAAGCAGGGCGTGGCGGTGGCCGTATTCAGCTCAGCGAGCAGCAACGCACGACTGTGAGAGAACGCTTCCGCGAGAGCGGCGCTCTCGAACGGGCCCGCGTCAACAATGTGAACTTCAACATTTCCGTTGGCACGAAGGTCCCGCGCGGCCGTGTGCATCTTGCGACGCTGCCAACGGTGATCGTTGAGGAAGTGCCCGCCTATCGCGGCTACGACTACTTCGTGGTGCGCGACGAGATCGTGATCGTCAATCCGCGGACTTATGTGATCGTGGATGTCATCAAGGTGGGTGGTGGGCAAACCCACGCGCGATTGAGCCTGTCGCCTGAGCAGCGTCGGGTCGTGTTGTCCCACGTCGATCTGCAGCCGAGCGTCAGGCTGGGTATCGGCGAGGTCACGGTCGGCATGGACGTGCCACAGCAGGTCGAGCTGCGCTCCTTCCCGGCGGTCGTGGTGCAGGACGTGCCCGAGCTTCGGTCATATCGCTACTTCGTGTTCGAGAACGAGGTGGCGATCGTCGACCCGCAGCAGCGCGATGTCATTCTGACGATCAGCCAGTGATTCTGAAAATCAAGGGCTGGCCGGGCTCGCCCCGGCCGGCACGATGCCCGGGCCACTCGGCCCGGGCATTTTGGCCTGACGGCGCCCCGCTTACTCCTTGATCGCTTCGGCCTCGATCTCGACGAGAAGATCTGGCGAGGCCAGCCCAGCGACCTGCAGATAGGTCGACGCACAGACGTGGCCATCGAGCATGCGGTCGCGGATGGTGCGCGAGGCTGCAACGGCGTCCGGCACCGTAGCGAAGATCGTGATCCTGACCAGATGCCGCTTGTCGAAGCCTGCCGCATCCAGCACGCCGAAAAGATTGCTCCAGGCGCGCTCGATCTGCGCCTCGAGCCCCTGCTCCACGCTGCCATCGGGCTTTACCCCGACCTGACCGGATATGACGAGGCGTTGACCAGCAGCCTGATGCAGGACTCCCTGAGCATACCTGGATGCCGGTTTGGCAATGTTTTCCTGGTTGATGAGCTTCATGGCGCCGTCCTCCGATCGTTCATCTTCTTCAGCAAACCGCCTGATATCGCGAGCCTGCCAGCCATCATTGCCCCGCTTCGCTGCGAAGGCCAGAGGAGAACTCGAACAGCCGAAGACACCAGCCGCGCGTTTATCGGTCGTTGCTCGCCGTGAACGTGTGGTCGCATTGCAGGCATCATTGGGCTTATAGTATCCCGTCGGCAGCAGCAGCGGCGCCCCGGATGGCAGCCGTTTGGAACCAAGTCCCCGGCGCTTGCGTCATTCCAGAGGCATGCGGGTGGCACACGCTTGCCTGCCGGCTCGCATAATCAAGAAATCAATGACCCCACCAGAGCTCAACTTCGAAAATGACGCCCTATTTCTCGATCTCGACGGTACGATGATCGACATCGCTCCGCATCCGGACGACGTCTTTGCGCCTCGTCAGCTCATCAGCTCGCTCGGCGCCTTGAGCCGGCAGTTGGGGGGCGCACTCGCGGTCGGTTCTGGGCGGCCGATCGTGACCATCGACGCGCTGCTGGCGCCGGTGCGATTGCCGGCTGCCGGCGTTCATGGCGCAGAGGTCCGGTTCGAAGCGGGACAACAGCGTATCGAGCGTGCGGCGCCGCCGATTCCCAATGGCGTGCGCTGGCTGCTTGCCCCCCTTGCCGGCATCAGGGGCGTGTTGATCGAGGACAAGACGATCGCCATCGCCGTCCACTTCCGCCAATCCCCCGACAGTGCCGAGCTGATCCGTCAGAC
>JAEVZQ010000122.1 GCA_023392135.1 Pseudomonadota bacterium
CGGTTTCGCCGTCGACCGCTTCATCCTCGGACCCGAGGCGTGGTTCCTCGGCGATGAGTCGACCGATGTGCAGCGGGTCGGCGGGTTCCTGAAGACTGAGCTTCCGCCCCTCCTCTTCACCGGCACGACGACCGAGCTGACGCTCTCAGCCGGATATCAGTTCGTCGACGATGACGAGGGAGCATCGACGTTCGGCGACGAGGGCGCCTATGGCAGCCTGAGGATGACGACCCTCATCGGCCGGAGCTTCTTCGACGCGCTCCGTTAGGCAACCTCCGCCTACTTCGCGGATATCCGGTTGACCTCGGCGATCTCGTCCGGGGTCAATTTCCACGTTGCCGCCTCAACGTTCTGCGCGACCTGCTCGGGCTTCGTCGCACCGGCGATCACACTGGCAACGACCGGTTGGCAGGCCAGCCAACTGAACGCAAGGTCCAGCAGCGTGTGGCCGCGTGCCTCGGCAAACTCGGTCAGGCGGTCGACGATCGCGAAGTTCTCCTCTGTCAGATACTCTCCGGCGCGCTGCGTCATAGCGGCGAAACGCGTGTCCGGCGGCGGAGCCTGGTCACGTTTGTACTTGCCGGTCAGCATGCCCGAAGCGAGCGGGAAGTAGGGCAGCAGGCTCAGCCCGAAATGCTGCATGGCCGGGATCAGGTGGCGCTCGTGATCACGGACCAGCAGACTGTACTCGTCCTGGCAGGATACGAACCGGTTCAGGTTGAGGTAACGCGCGGTCCACTGGGCATCGGCGACCTGCCAGGCGGGCAGATTCGAGCAGCCGATGTAGCGCACCTTGCCGTCCTGGACGAGGTCATCGAGCGCGCGCAGCGTTTCCTCGATCGGCGTGCGCGGATCAGCTCGATGGAGCTGATAGAGGTCGATCCAGTCGGTCTTCAGCCGCCGCAGGCTGTCCTCGACGGCCCTCATGATGTAGCGCCGCGAGGCCCCGACCAATCCCCGGTCCGGATCCATCGGCATGCCGAACTTGGTGGCCAGCACGATGTCCTTCCGGCGCTCCCCGAGGATCTCACCGAGAATGATCTCCGACCCGCCCTTGTTGCCATACGTGTCGGCGGTGTCGAAAAGCGTGATCCCGAGGTCGAGCGCTTTGTGAACCACCGCACGCGAGCCTTCGAGGTCGATGCGCATGCCGAAGTTGTTGCACCCCAGCCCGACCACGGAGACCTGCAGACCTGACGGCCCAAGATTGCGCTGTTCCATTGGCACCCTCCGCTGTTCGAGCTGCGCAAGAAAAACTCACCCAACAACGCCGACCTGCCGGGCTGGTTCAGGCGTCACGAGGCGAAACGCCGGAGCCGATGTGCCCTGTCGACATTGACTGCCCCCGACGGCACCTTGCCTTGCAGGATCTCGCGGGCCTGCGCCGCAGTTTCGAGCGCGTGGCCTTCGATGCCCTCTGGTGTAAGGCCGCCCATGTGCGGTGTCGCGATGACATCGGTGCGGCGCGCCAACTGCGGCGAGGGCATCTGGTCCGGCGCTCGGCCGACATCGAGCGCAGCGCCTGCAATCCAGCGCCCCTCGAGCGCACGCTCCAGCGCCGCTTCGTCGATCAGATTGCCGCGGCTGAGATTCACGAGATAGGCCGTCGGCTTCATGGCCCGGAGCTGCGCCTCGCCGATGAGGTTTTCGGTTTCCGCCGTAGCGACAGCGAGCGGAACCACGAAATCGGCCCGACGTACCAGCTCGACCAGTGCAACCTGCGCGATGCCCTCCCTCTCGACCTTCACGTAAGGATCGTTGACGAGCACCGTCATGCCGAACGCCAACAGAAGCTCCGCCACGTTTTGCCCGAGGGGTCCATAGCCAATGATGCCGGCGATGTTGCCGTGAAGCTGCCGCCCCATCGGCGCTTGCGCCGTTTCGCCATCCCGGTAGGCCATCACCATGTCCGGGATGCGCCGGGCAATGCCGATCATGTGCCCGACGACGAGCTCGCTGACCGCCGGCACCCAGGTGCGGCTGGCATGCGTGACGAGCACGCCAGCCTCGCTCGCAGCAGGAACGTCGACGTTCCGGATATCGACGGCCACGCGGAGAAAGGCGACGAGGTCCGGTAATTGACCGAAGATCTCTCCGTACCCGGGCGTATTGCGGTCACTGACGATGATCTGCGCGTCTTCTGCCGCGCGTATCAGGCCCGCGGCATCCAGTGGCTCATCAGCCTCATGCAGAATGACATCACCAAGCGCCCGCAGCTCCGCGAGCGCGTTGTCTCCGTAGTAGTTCCGGCGCATCTCCGGCGTGTGCGTCAGCAGGATTCGAGGTTTCGTCATGAAAAGGAGCGAGCCTCCCGGGTGCCGGCCATCTCAGTTCCAGATCTGATCGGCATCACCGTCGAACTCCGCGCTGCAATAGGTACCGCCCTGATAGAAATCGCCCACCGGGTCCGGGGGCAGCTTCGCCTGCTCGGCCATGGCTTCTTCCAGGAAATCCTCGGCGCGGCCGGTCGGGCGATAGCCGTACTTGAAAGCGACCGAATTGTCCCACCAGGACCTTTCATTGTTCGAGGCCCCGTACATCACCTCGTAACGGAGGTCCGGATGCTCCAGCCCGATGCGGATGAGTTGCACGAGGTCGGAGGGCTTGATCCAGATGGAAAGGCGCCGCTTGTCCAAGGGCTTTTCGCCGACGTTGCCGATGCGGAGCGAGAGCACGCGCATGCCATGCTTGTCGGCGTAGAGTGACCCCAGGCCCTCCCCGAAAATCTTGCTGACGCCGTAGCGACTGTCCGGCCGCGGGACGACGTCGACGCCGATCCGCTGGACACGCGGATAAAACCCTATGGCGTGGTTCGATGAGGCGAAAACGACGCGCTCCACGCCCTTTGTGCGGGCCGCCTCGAACAGATTATAGCAGCCGATGATATTCGACTGCAGAATGGTTTCCCACGGCCCTTCGACTGAAAAGCCGCCGAGGTGAATGACACCGTCGATTCCTTCGCAAGCGCGCTCGACGCTCGCAATGTCGGTCAACTCGGCAGGAACGAACGTCTCGTTGGGCCCAAGCTCTTTGGGTTCCCTGACATCGCTCAGCACGATCTCGCGATAGATGGACGCCACCAGCGGGCGGATCATCGTGCCGACACCACCCGCCGCTCCAGTCATCAAAACACGCTTCATGGGCTTGCCTCCTCCTTGCCAGCTTGGATGACTGCCCGATCCGCAGTCTTCAATCAACAGCCGACTCTCGCTCGGCGAGGCGGCGATAGCGGGAAAGGCTGCGGTTCAAGTGCAGCCGCATGGCCCGCCGCGCCGCGGGCGCATCGCCGCAGCGTATCGCCTGATGAATCCGCGCGTGCTCGCGCTGGATGCGCCGCAGGTATCGCTCCTGATCGCCCGGCCCATCGAGTGATCCACGGATGCTCTGACGTGGAATGATATGCCGCCCGAGAAACTCCAGAAACTTGCAGAACTTCGGATTGCCGCTAGCCGCCGCCACGGCGCGGTGAAATGCAAAGTCCTCCCTGACGGCAAACTCCCCCTTCTCGATTGCGGCGTCGATGGCCTCGAGCGCAGCTTCCATGTTGGCGGCCTGACCCGGCGTCGCCCGTTCGGCAGCAAGCGCAGCAGCTTCGACTTCTATGGCCAGCCTGAGCTCCATGACGTGAAGGACATCCTCGATGGAGCTCAGTCCCTCCAGCGAAATTCGGAATGGAACGCTGCTGGCATTAGCAACGAAAACGCCAGCCCCCTGGCGTGAAATAACGAGACCTTCGGCCCGCAGCGCCGAGACGGCTTCCCGGATCACGGTGCGGCTGACGCCTAAGGCAGACATAAGCTCGTGCTCTGTGGGAAGCCGCGCTCCAGGAGGCAGGCGCCCGCTTCGAATTTCGGCAGCAATCTGGTCGACGACTTCAAGCGTCAGATTACGTGCTGGCCGCAGCCTTCGCAGAAGTGCCAGCTTGTCACGGCTTGGTGACGGTGGTACGTTTTCGACTTGTCGGGTCATCCTACAACTTTGTTATCACTGGACCGACCGTACCGCAAGGTGCACAACGGAATAAGCAGGTTCGGAGGAAGCGTCTAGACCCAGGTATTGCACTCATTTCCCATTCGCAAGATCCGCCGGATTTACTCCGGCCAAAAGCATCAAATCACTCAGGAGGAAACGCGAATGAACAGACGTGAAGTCATCAAACTCGGAGTCGCCTCTGTGGCGGCCACCGGATTCGGCGCTGTGGGCGGTTTTTCCGCGCTGGCGCAGAGCAAGATCGTCCTCAAAGCATCCGATGTGCACCCGCTCGGCTATCCCACAGTCGAAGCCGTCGTGCGCATGGGCAAGAAGCTCGAAGCTGCCACGAATGGGCGAATTTCAGTCCAGATGTTTCCCGCCATGCAGCTTGGCGGCGAAAAGGAAATGATCGAGCAGGCCCAGATCGGCGCGCTGCAAATGGCTCGCATCAGCGTCGGCCCGGTCGGCACCGTCGTTAAAGAGCTCAACGTCTTCAACATGCCTTTCGTGTTCCGCAACGAGGAGCATATGCGAAAGGTGATCGACGGCGAGATCGGCCGGGAAATGTTGGACAAGATCTCGTCCAATCCCGCCACCAAGCTGATCGGCCTTTGCTGGATGGATTCCGGTTCACGGAACATCTATACGAAGCAGCCCGTCCGCAAGCCTGCGGATCTCGCGGGCATCAAGATCCGCATGATGGGTAACCCGATCTTCGTGGATACTCTGAATGCCATGGGCGGCAATGGCATTTCGATGGGATTCAGCGAGCTCTACACCGCCATGCAGACGGGCGTAGTCGACGGCGCCGAAAACAACCCGCCGACTTTTGTCACCCACAATCATTATCAGGTCGCCAAATACTACTCGCTCACAGAGCATCTGATCATCCCCGAAATTCTCGTTTTCTCGCGCGCCACCTGGGAAAAGCTCTCGAAAGAGGATCAGGATCTCATCAGGAAGTATGGCGCTGAGGCGCAGCAGGAGCAGCGGAAGCTCTGGGATGAGATGGTCGGGAAGTCGGTCGAGAAGCTCAAGGAAGCTGGCGTCACCATCGTCTCGGATGTCGATAAAGAGGCCTTCCGGGATGCCGTTAAGCCGGTCTATGACAAATACGGCGGAGACTTCGCAGATTTGATGAAGCGTATCCAAGCGGTGCAGTGATAAAATCGCCCCTCCCACGTTCTGAACGTGTGGAGGCGCGCACCACAGCTGCAGCGAAGGAGCCCGGGAGGGCTCTTGTCACCTCGGCCTCTGCTTCACCGGAATGCGATATACATGTTCGCTCACTACGTCAGGGCGATGGACGTCCTGCACCGCATCTGCATGGTGACGGCAGGACTTTGCCTGCTCGTCATCACTATTATCATCCCCTGGGGCGTTTATGCCCGTTACGTGCTCGGCTATGGCTCTCAGTGGCCTGAGCCGGTCGCGATCATGCTTATGATCGTATTCACGTTCTTCGCCGGAGCGGTCTGCTACCGAGAGAACCTGCACATTGCGGTAATGGCGCTTCCCAGCATGACGCGGGGCATCGGTCGAACGATTCTCGGCTGGGTTATCGAGCTGTGCATGCTCGGCACATCGCTGTTTCTGCTCGTGTTCGGCTGGGAATTGGTCGGAACGACCTGGAATCAGGTCATGGCGCAAATACCGGAGATACCGGTGGGTCTGACCTATGCTCCTATCCCGATCGGCGGCGCAGTTATCGCGCTGTTTGTCATCGAGCGGCTCTGGTCGGGGCGCTTCTTCAGACCCGCCGAACCTGAAACGCCGTTCGAGTCCGCTTCAATCGACGCGAACTGACCCCCGCCGCTTCCCGGAATAGCACACCATGGATGCACTGGTCCTCCTCGGAACGTTTGGTTTTCTCATTGCCATTGGCGTTCCAGTGGCATTCTCGCTTGGGCTGGCGGCGATTGCCGGTGCGATCTGGTACGATATCCCGCTGCAAGCGGTGATGCTGAAAATCTCCGATGGTGTCGACGAATTCGCCCTGCTCGCCATACCGTTTTTCGTTCTGGCCGGCGCCATCATGGCTGAAGGCGGTATGGCGATGCGGCTCGTCAATCTGGCAAAGATTTTCGTCGGATTCATCCGCGGCGGTCTGGCGCTGGTGAATGTCCTTGCCTCCACTTTCTTTGGCTGCATCTCCGGGTCGTCGGTCGCAGACACTGCATCTGTCGGCTCGGTCATGATCCCGCAGATGGAAAAGAACGGGTACCCCCGCGTCTTTGCGACGAACATCACGGTCTGCGGCTCCGTTCAGGCCATTCTGATCCCGCCGTCGCACAACGCAGTCATCTATTCACTGGCGGCTGGTGGAACCATTTCGATCGCGCATCTTTTCCTCGCTGGCGTGCTGCCCGGCCTTCTCCTCGGCCTCACTCTGATGACGATGATCCTCGTCATGGCTCAGATCCGCCAGTACCCGAAGGGAGAGGTGGTCTCGCTGGGGCAGGCAGCCAAAATCTGCGTCGATGCATTTTGGGGCCTGCTGACGATGTTCATCATCCTCGGCGGTATCC
>JAEVZQ010000521.1 GCA_023392135.1 Pseudomonadota bacterium
GCCGAGCCCCAGCACCACAATGCTCCACCACCACGCGGGCTCGCCCAGCAGATCGAATGTGATGCGTACGAAGCCGTAGATGGCGACCTTCGTCATCACCCCGCTCATCAGGGCCGAGACGTGGCTCGGTGCGGCAGGGTGGGCGAGGGGAAGCCAGACGTGCAGCGGCACGAGACCCGCCTTCGATCCTGTGCCGATGAGCGCCAGGGCGAGGACCAGTCCGGGCAGCCAGGCCGCCTGCTCGGCAGCCCGAATATCCGCGAACCCATAACCGCCACCCGGTCCGGCAAGGAGGCCGAAGGTGAGCAGCAATGTCAGCGTGCCGAAGCTCGCCATCAGCAAGTAGATGTAGCCGGCCCGCGTGTTCTCCGCCTGTTGATGGTTGGCGACGACGAGCGCCCAGGACGCGAGCGACATGAATTCCCAGGCGACGAGGATGCTGAAAGCGTCGTCGGGGAGAATGACGATGTTCATTCCGGCCAGGAAAGCCGGATAGAACGGCAGCACGCGGCCGGGATGCTCCTCATGCTCGCCGTATCCGAGCGCATAGAGGCTCGCCGCGGCGGCGCCGAAATTGATGACGGCCAGGAAAAATGCCGAGAGCGCGTCGATGCGGAATCGCGCCCCGATCCACGGCAGTCCGATGGGTAAGGTGACCGCTGGATCCGGACTGGGCCAGGTCAGGAGCCGCGCCACGGCGACAATCAGAATGACGCCCGATAGCCCAAGGCACGCGGAGTAGACGAGGCGGCTGGCGCCGGGTCTGCTGTGCACGGCCACGCCGAGCCCTGCGAGCGCAAGCAGTGCCGCCACGCACGTGAGCACCGCACCGATCGCCATCGAAACCTAGCTCCGCATTCTGGGCTGTAGCCCGGCGGCCGAATGGCACGCCCAGCCTGCTGCCCTCCTGTTTACCTCACGCCATGAGGCGGACGCCCCGCCCCTTGCCCGCACTGGGCGCATTCTCGCCGATCAGCTCGATTCCGGCAGCATTCAGCGCGGAGACGAGCTTGGTGAGCGAATCCACGTTGCCGCGGATAACGTCTTCACTCGTCTCCATGCGCTGGATCGTTGGCAAGGACAGACCCGCCATCTCGGCCAGCTTTCGCTGGTCGATGCCGAGCAAGGCCCTTGCTGCGCGAAGCTGCGCCGCCGAAATCATGTTCTAAACATCAGAAGTTGGCCCTGAGACGTCAGTTCAGAGTAATGGACCTGCAGTACTCGAACGTCAAGCCCCACGCGCCGAATGCGCCGCTACAGCGCAGGGGCGCCGTAGCGGAAGACTTTTCGACAGTAAGAGAGGGCGGGAAAGCGGGGTGTCAGGCACCGGCCGGATGTGCGGAGCGTCCGGATCTCGACGACTGATGCTGGTGCTTGCGGCGGGGGTGGCTTGGCGCCCGGCCCTGGTTTTCCGGACGTGCGGGCCGGCTTTTGCCTCGGCCGTTGCGCCCTCCAGAGCCTTCGCGCGCGGTGCTCGCGTCCGCTGTAAGTGCCGCATCGCTGCGGCGGTCTTCCGTCGCAATCGCCTGCCGGATCAGCCTTTCGATTCCGCGCAGCAGGTTGCGCTCGGTGGCATCGCAAAGAGAAATGGCGCTCCCCGAGGCCCCGGCGCGAGCGGTGCGTCCGATGCGGTGCACGTAGTCCTCGGGAACATCCGGCAACTCATAGTTGACGACGTGAGAAACGCCATCAACATCGATGCCGCGCGCGGCAATGTCGGTCGCCACGAGCACACGGATCTTAGCCATCCGGAAAGCGTCGAGTGCCAGCTCGCGCTGGCGCTGGCTCTTGTTGCCGTGGATCGCGGCAACACGAATGCCTGCTGTCTCGAGATGCTGAGCCACGCGATCCGCGCCCCGCTTCGTCCGCGTGAAGACCAGCGTACGGGACATACCGGGGTCGGAAAGAAGCTCGGCAAGCAGTGCGCGCTTTTTCTGGCTCTCCACTTGAATGACGCGCTGGCTCACGCGATCAGCCGCTGACGCAACTGGCGTCACAGCAGCCTTCACCGGGTCGCGCAGAAACGTGTTGGCGAGACCGGCGATCTCCTTTGGCATGGTCGCCGAGAAAAGGAGTGTCTGTCGCTCTGCGGGCAAGTGCGAGGCAATCTGCCGTATCGGCTTGACGAAGCCCATGTCCAGCATCCGGTCCGCCTCATCGAGCACGAGAACCTCGGTGTGCTGCAGGCTGATCGCCCGGGCTGCCATGTGGTCCAGCAGCCGCCCCGGCGTCGCAATCAGAATATCGACGCCGTTCGCAAGTGCCTGGATCTGCGGCCTGTGACCGACCCCGCCGAACACGACGGCTATGGAAAGGCCCAGATTGCGCCCGTAAGTGCGGAAGTTGTCGGCGATCTGGGAGGCGAGCTCCCGCGTCGGCGTTAAGACAAGGACTCGGCAGCCCTTGCGAGCGACGTGCCGGCGGTTGGCCGCGAGCCGGTGCAGGATCGGCAGGGCGAAAGCGGCTGTCTTGCCGGTTCCCGTCTGCGCGATGCCGAGGAGGTCGGAGCCCGCCATCACGGCCGGGATCGCCTTGGCTTGGATGGGCGTGGGGGTGTTATAGCCTTCGCCTGCGAGCGCCTTCAGGATGGGCGCGGCGAGGCCGAGTTCAGAAAATTGGTTCACAAAAGATGCTTTTCTCATGCGGCCGGACTGCGGCCGGCGACGCAAAGGTCGACGGGTCTCGCAAGGCGCGGCCTTGTTCGCAAGACGCCCCGCGTGGCCTGGGCTGTCGGATGGGAAGTCTTTCAGGGCGCTCAACAGGGGAACGCGTTTCGGCTATGGCCTGAGCCAGAAAGCCGAAATTGTCCCTTCACGCGGCTGGAGCGCCGGAAACCGCTTTGATCAGCGGTGCGCATGAGATGGCATGCTGCGGTGCAAAAGTCAAAGCCTTACGGGTACTCTGGTGAAAGAATCGCAGGTGGACGCGACCTTCGCAGTGGATCATGGATGGCGGCTTTCCTTCGCGTCCGCTGTCGCTGCCGCTGCGGTGCGCGACCCGCCGACTCCAGGTGACTTCTCGCTACCGGAATGGATCTCCCCGAAATGAGCTTTGGCCCGCCTCCTGATACGCTTCATCCCATACCGAACGTGACCCGAACGGCTTTTCTGAAATCTGTCGTAAAAAACCCCGCGATCATTGTCGGCGATTACACCTATTATGATGATCCCGACGATCCGATGGGCTTCGAGCGCAACGTGCTTTATCACTTCGAGTTCGAAGGCGACCGTCTGATCATCGGCCGCTTCTGCCAGATTGGCGCTCATGTGCGTTTTGTGATGAACGGCGGCAATCATCGCGTTTCCGGTTTCTCGACCTATCCGTTCGCCGTCTTCGGGCAGGGCTGGTCAGGATAGTTCGCGGGCGAGCTCGAGTTTCCGCACAAGGGCGATACCGTGGTCGAAAACGACGTCTGGCTGGGCCACGACGCGCTGATCATGCCGGGTGTGAAAATCGGCGATGGTGCGGTCATCGCGGCGCGCGCCGTCGTGGTCGACAATGTCCTGCCTTACGCGATGGTTGCGGGAAATCCCGCCCGTATCGTGAAAATGCGTTTCGATCCCGGCACGATCGAAAAACTGCTGCAGATCCGCTGGTGGGACTGGGACATCGAGAAGATCACGCGAAACATCCCGGCCATTTGTGGTGCGGATATCTGCGCTCTCGAGCGTGCGCAGTAGCCGAAAGAAAAGCGCGCCGGATCGTCCGACGCGCTTGGTGACCGCGCCCGTAGGAGGGATCAACTGCTCTCGATCAGATCGGCACGACGCTTCAGCAGCGAGCCAGCCTTGGTGCTGGAGATCTTGTACTCCCAGCCGTTGGTCTGGTTGCGGATGGTTTCAGCTGTCTGTTTGGCATCGCCGTCGCCCGTTGCGGCGATCGACAGCCAGTAGTCATCGCCGTCCTTGCGCACCCAGAACGTCACCTCCAGGCCGTCCTTGGTCGCGAACGAGACGGTGCTGACGTCTCCCGACGGAGGGCCGTCCAGCTTGCGGATATCGTCCGCGTCGATACTGGAAGCGGCGCGCAGCATGCCGTCGGCGGCTGACGTGTCCTTGAGCTTCACGTCGCCTGGGAAGCCGATGAAGGCGGCTTTGGCTTGGTCGCCGGAGCCCCGCTCGATCCTCAGCATCTCCTCGCCGGGGATGTGGAGCGTGAGCCACTGGACGTTATTGCTTTCCGTATTGAAGATCGTCGGCTTGATCCACGAGCGGACATCAGCCTGCACGTCGACTTCGGCGCTGGCGAGCCAGGTCTGCGGATCATCAGCCTTGCGCACATAGGTGCCGCTCTTGCCCGTGCCGAATGCCTCCCACCGCCGCTTGCCGATCACAAGATCGGCGATCACCCGCCCGGAGCCGTCCATCATTTTGAGCGAGCGGGACTTGGCGTCCTCGCCCGCCGGGTCCTCGAGCTCGAGCAACGCGTGGCGATCCGGCATACGCGTTTTGGCTTCGACAAGCTCAGCCTGAGCGAGCTTCACGAGGAGTGCGCGCACCTTGTCCGGGTCCGACGGGTAGCCGTAACGCTCCTTCAGCGTCCACCGGCCGTCGGCATTGCTCTCGAGAGTGCGCGTTTCGCCGTCGCGGGTGCGGACCAGCCTCCGGACGTCCGCAGTGCCGGCAGCCAGTGCCGGCACCAGCGTCTCGCCGCCGAAGCGGCCGGGGTCC
>JAEVZQ010000522.1 GCA_023392135.1 Pseudomonadota bacterium
GCCTACGTGCGCGGCATTTCGGAGCAGGGGCTCAAATCGCTCCCGCTCGTCTCGGACAACGTCCTTTCGGGCAGTCTTGCAGAGTTCGACCAGCAGACCGGAATTGCCGTCGGCAGCCGGCTCGCGAGCGCGCTCGGCGTGCAGCTCGGCGACAACCTGACGCTCGTTTCGCCGCGGGGGAACTCGACACCGTTCGGGACTGCACCGCGGACCAAGCCTTACCGCATCTCTGCCATCTTCGAGATGGGCATGGCCGAGTATGACCGCACCATGCTGTTCATGCCGCTCCCTGAAGCGCAGAAGTACTTCTCGCGCGGCAATCAGGTCGATGTTCTGGAAGTCATCGTCGATAATCCGGAGAGGGTCGACGAGACCATCGCCGAGCTCCAGCACGTCCTCGGTGACGGCTTCTCGATGGTGGACTGGCGGCAGCGTAACCAGACGTTCTTCACCGTGCTCGAGGTCGAGCGCACGGTGATGTTCATCATCCTGTCGCTCATCGTGCTCGTTGCCGCACTCAACATCATCTCTGGGCTGATGATGCTGGTGAAGGACAAGGGGCGAGACATTGCTATTCTGCGGACAATGGGGGCCACGCGCGGCGCGATGATGCGGGTGTTCCTGATCACCGGAGCCTCCATCGGTGTCGTTGGGACCATCGCCGGGCTGATCATCGGGATCGTGTTCTGCTGGAATATCGAATCGATCCATCAGTTCGTGCAATGGCTCTCCGGCACGACGCTGATGGACCCGACGGTCTATTATCTCTCCCGTCTTCCGGCCGATATCGACGTCGGCGAGACCGCATCCATCGTCGGCATGGCGCTGGTGCTGTCGCTGCTGGCGACGCTCTATCCGTCCTGGCGGGCGTCGCGGCTCGACCCCGTCGAGGCGCTCAGATATGAATGACGGGGGCGAGGTGCAGGAGCTGACTGAGAGGCCGGTGCTGCAGCTTTCAGCGCTGTCGCGCACCTATCGGCAGGGCAACCGGGCCGTGCAGGTGCTGGCCGGAGCCTATGCCGATCTGTTTCCAGGCGAGGCTGTGGCGCTCGTCGGACCTTCGGGAGCGGGCAAGTCGACGCTGCTGCACATTGCAGGGCTGCTCGAGACGCCGGATACGGGTCGAGTGATCGTCGATGGCCAGGACTGCTCCCAGATGTCCGACGACGAACGCACGCGCGTGCGCCGCGGCAAGATGGGTTTCGTCTACCAATTCCATCAGCTCCTTCCCGAGTTCTCTGCGCTGGAGAATGTCGTCATTCCGCAAATGATCTGCGGCCGGCCGCGCCGCAAGGCGGAAGCGCGCGCCCGGGATCTGCTGGCTGCCATGGGCCTCGCGCACCGGCTCGACCATCGTCCGGCCGAGCTCTCCGGCGGCGAGCAGCAGCGAACGGCGATCTGCCGTGCATTGGCCAAGTCGCCGAGGCTGCTCCTCGCCGACGAGCCGACCGGCAACTTGGATCCCAATACCGCCGAGCAGGTCTTTGCCGAGCTGATCGAGCTCGTCGTCCGCACGGGGGTGGCCGCCCTCATCGCAACCCATAATATGGAGCTGGCGGCGCGCATGCATCGCGTGCTGCGGCTGGACGGCGGCGTCCTCGTGGAGCTCGCGCCGGGGGCGGTGGTCTAAACTGGCGCGTTTTGCCTTCGGTCAGTCTCGTCCTGACGGCCGATCGAGGTCTAATTCAGGGCCAATTGGCACAATGCCGGTCGGATTGATGGTGCGATGACTCTGATAGTAGTGGTGCTTGATGTGCATCATGTTCACGGTCTCTGCGATCCCCGGCATCTGGTAGAGATCCCGCAGATAGCCCGACAAATTCGGATAGTCCGCAATCCGTCTCTGGTTGCACTTGAAGTGGCCGACATAGACCGGATCGAAACGCACCAGCGTGGTGAACAACCGCCAGTCTGCTTCGGTCAGACGGTTCCCGAGAAGATAGCGACGCGTCGCCAGTCGCTCGTCGAGGACGTCGAGGGTTGCGAATAGCTCCGCGAAGGCAGATTCGTAGGCTTCCTGGGTCGTGGCGAAGCCCGATTTGTAGACGCCGTTGTTGACGGTATCGTAGATCCGCTTGTTCAGGGCGTCGATGTCCGTCCGCAGGTCTTCCGGGTAATAGTCGCCCGCCGCTGCACCACATCCGTCGAAGGCCGAGTTGAACATCCGAATGATTTCGGACGACTCGTTGTTGACGATCGTCTCGGTTTGCTTGTCCCACAGCATCGGAACCGTCACCCGCCCCGTGTAGCGAGGCACGGCCCGGGCATAGATCTCGTATAGGAAGCGGGCACCAAAGACTGGATCCGGCACAACGCCCGGCCCGTCCGCGAAAGTCCAGCCGTCTTCCAGCATCAGCCAATGGACGACAGATACGCCGACCATGTCCTCGAGCCCCTTGAGCTTGCGGAAGATCAGCGTCCGATGTGCCCAGGGACACGCAAGCGAGACATACAGGTGATAGCGTCCGGCCTCAGCTCTATAGCCGCCTGCGCCGCTCGGTCCGGGAGAGCCATCGGGCGTGATCCAGTTCCTGAACGCGGAGTCCTGCCGCACGAAGCGGCCGCCCGTGCTTTTCGTGTCGTACCACTGGTCATGCCAGACCCCATCGACGAGCAGTCCCATTTCGCTTTCCCATTTTGCGGGCCGGATGCGCTCCAACTCCGAGCGGCGCAGCCGGGCTTCATAACGGTTTCATCGCGCGCTGCGGTGGGAGGCCTCGGTTCAGCGCCTTCGGCCTGCCCACGATCCTTGCGGCGGCTCATTGAGACATGGTGGAGCGAGCCCGTCTCGCCATGGCGCCAATGGACGCAAGTCTTCAAGGTAGCGCCGGGGCTTGCCGACTCCCACTCTCATGGTGAGGGTGGGAGTCGGTATATCTTCCCCGTCGCACTGGCCGATTTCAGCGGCCATGGGAATCGCCCAAGGCGATCAGCGCAGGAACTCCGGTGCGAGGATGCGCGGAACCACCAGTGCGACCTCGGGCCAGAGGATGACCAGCCCCAGCACAACCAGCATCGGTAGCAACATGATACCGGTATCCTTCAGGGCATCTCGCATGGGAATGCCGGCAATGGAGCAAGCGATGAGCAGGCAGAGGCCATAGGGCGGAGTCACCAGCCCGAAGGCCAGCGATATGATGCTGATCATCGCGAAGTGGATGGGCTCCATACCCACCATTTTCGTCAGCGGCTCCACGATCGGGGCGCAGATGATGATGGCCGGGATGGCGTCGAGGAAGCAGCCGACGACGAGGAACACGCCCGCTATGAAGAAGCCCGTCGCAATGAAGCCCATTTCCCAGGCGGTCACGCCCGACAGGATCGCCTGCGGGATCTTGTAGTAGGCGAGAAGCCAGCCGAACGTGCTTGCGGTGCCTACGCAGAACAGCGTAATGCCGGAGAGCTTGCCCGTATCGAGAAGTGCTCCGTAGAGCCCCTTGGCATCCATCTCGCGATAGACGATGACGGACAGAACCGTCGCATAGAGCACGGCGATGCAGGCGGCCTCTGTGGCGGTGAAAAGCCCGAATATCTTTCCACCGATGATGATGGCCGGGGTCATAAGCGCGGGAATCGAAACCCAAGCGGAGCAGAAGAACTCACGCCAGGTCGCGCGCGTGTAGGTCTTGTAGCCGCGTGCCTTCGCGTAGAAATGCACGGTTCCCATTTGCGCCAAACCGATCAGGAGTCCTGGCAGAATACCTGCCAGGAACAGGCCGCCGATCGATACTGTGAGAATCCCGCCCCAGACGATCATGACGATGGAAGGCGGAATGACGACCGCGAGGACGGCCGAGACCGCCGTGATGGCGACGGAGAAGGACAGGTCATAGCCTTCCCGCGTCTGTGCCTCGATGAACAGCTTCGACTGGCTTGCAGCATCAGCGGTTGCGGACCCGGAGATGCCGGCGAAGAAGATCGACAGCACGACGTTGATCTGGGCAAGGCTGCCCGGGAAATGCCCCACCATGGAGCGCGACAGCTTCATCAGCCGGTCGGTGGTGCCGCCGATGTTCATGATGTTGGCGGTGAGCAGGTAGAAGGGCACCGCCAGCAGAATGAACGAGTTGTAGGCGTTGAACGTCTCCTGCATGAGCGTCATGGTGTCGAGCCGCGGCTCGATCGCCAGGATCGGCAGACATGCTAGCCCGAGCGCGAACGCGACCGGCACGCGCATGAACATCAGCAGGAAAAACAGTCCGAACAGGATGATCGCCGCCTGCCCGGGGGAAAGTACGGCGCCCATCATGCCGACGCCCTCCCGAATATGACGCGCAGGTCATCGAGCATCTGCTCGCCGAGGAAAACGATCCAGGTGACGCCGGTAATCGGCCAGGCCACGTGGATATACCACAGCGGCAGCTCGGCCAGCTCCGAGATGCGGTTCATCGCGAACTCAGTGAACTTGATGCCGGCTGTGACGAAGATGATGGCTGTCGCGAGAACGCCGATCCGGCCGGTGAAACGGGCGATAGCTTCGCCTCGCGGCCCCATGCGCGGCCAGACGTCCACATCGAAATGAGAAGTCTCCCGCACGCCGATCATAGCGCCGATCATGATGGTCCAGATGAAGAGAAACCGCGCCATCTCCTCCGTCCAGATGTAGGCCGGGATGAGCGAGGTGTAGCGGGAGAAGATCTGCAGAGTGACAGGGAGGACCAGTACGGCGACGGAAATGGCCATCAGCAACGAGAGGAAGTTGGCATACCAAGTCGTGAAGCGCCGCCAGAGAGAACGGCGGTCCGGTGGGATCGTCGAAAATGCCATGGAGCTATCACTCGGATGTGCGGGAAC